>NZ_KV813947.1:109724-149771 GCF_001813755.1 Corynebacterium sp. HMSC074H12 | reverse complement strand
CCCGCGTCGGCGACGGCTCCGCCGCAGCCTCCGAGAAGCCCGCCGCCAAGGAAGAAAAGGCAGAGGAAAAGAAGGAAGAGCCCAAGGCTGAGGAGAAGAAGGAGGAGCCGAAGGCAGAAGAGAAGAAGCCTGCTGCTTCCCAGTCCTCCGAGCCGAAGACTTCTGAGACCTCCACGAAGGTCAACAACGGCGATAACGTCCCGTATGTCACCCCGCTGGTGCGCAAGCTGGCTGAGAAGCACGGCGTAGACCTCTCCACCGTCTCCGGCACTGGCGTCGGCGGCCGCATCCGCAAGCAGGACGTCCTGGCCGCCGCCGGCGAAGGTGAGGCACCGGCCTCCTCCGCTAGCGCCTCCTCCAGCAACCCGCGCGCTCGCTGGTCCACCAAGTCTGTGGATCCGGAGAAGCAGGAACTCATCGGCACCACCCAGAAGGTCAACCGTATCCGCGAGATCACGGCGACCAAGATGGTTGAGGCCCTCCAGATTTCTGCTCAGCTGACCCACGTCCAGGAAGTCGATATGACCGCCATCTGGGATATGCGCAAGCAGTCCAAGCAGGCGTTCATCGACAAGTACGAGGCCAACCTCTCCTTCCTGCCGTTCATCGTGAAGGCCACCGTTGAGGCGCTGGTCTCCCACCCGAACGTCAACGCGTCCTACAACCCGGAGACCAAGGAGATGACCTACCACGCTGACGTCAACGTGGCCATCGCCGTGGATACTCCGCGCGGCCTGCTGACCCCGGTCATCCACAAGGCCCAGGAGCTAACGCTGCCGGAGATTGCCCAGAAGATCGCCGAGCTGGCTGATAAGGCCCGCAACAACAAGCTCAAGCCAAACGATCTGACCGGTGCAACCTTCACCGTGACCAACATCGGCTCCGAGGGCGCCCTGCTGGATACCCCGATTCTGGTTCCGCCGCAGGCTGGCATCCTGGGCACCGCCGCTATTACCAAGCGCGCGGTCGTCGTGACCGAGGACGGCCAGGACGCCATCGCCATCCGCCAGATGTGCTACCTGCCGTTCACCTACGACCACCAGGTGGTCGACGGTGCCGACGCTGGTCGCTTCATCACCACCATCAAGGACCGCCTCGAAACCGCAGATTTCGAAGCCGACCTTGACCTCTAAGGCTTAACAAGACTCCAAGTCTTAAGAGACTGCTCCCCTGCCACTGCGGCGGGGGAGCTTCGTCGTTTTCCACCCGGCTTTCCTCCACCCCCGCAAACACAGCTCGGTGACATCGCTCAGTGGCGCCGCAACTGCCCTATCTGCCAAAACTATTGCCCGGTTTTCAGGCGGCGCTAAGTTTGGCAGATAGGCGCGTTTTCTTTAACCGTCTTGCCACCAAGACCTAACCTCTGTGACTCAGCACACTAGACTGTGCAGCATGGTTTCTCAGAAGTGGTTCCGCGTCGCTCTCGGCATGTTCCTCGTCGCGTGCGGCGCTAATCTTTTCGCCCCCATGGTCGTGGTCTACCAAGTCACCACCGATTTGGGGGTTCTGCAGACGACCTTCCTCTTTGGCATTTACGCCCTCGGCATCATGGTGGCTCTCTTCATAGGCGGTCCGCTCTCGGATTCGCTGGGACGCCGCGCTGTCATGCGCCCAGCCGTCCTCTCCACCACTGCGGGTTCACTGGTCTTCCTCAGTGGCGCAGGCGGCGCCTTCCTCCCCTTGCTGATCGGACGCCTGTGTGCCGGGGCTGCGGTGGGACTGGCCATGTCTTCCGGCGCTGCCTGGATTAAGGAACTCAGCACCCACCTCAGCGTTGGTGCGAAGCGTTCCTCCATTGCTCTTTCGGCTGGCTTCGCGTTGGCACCTGGCGTTGCCGGTATCGCCGCAGAGTTCCTCCCTTGGCCCACCGTCGTGCCTTATGTTCTGCATATCGGGTTGGCACTCATCGTCGTGCCGCTCGTGTGGACGGTTCCGGAGAATCACACTGCGCCGAAGCCTACGCAACGCCGCACTTTCATACCCACGAGTTTGCTTACTCCCCGCTACCTACCGGTCGTGGCCTATGCCCCGTGGGTCTTTGGCTCCGCCACCACTGCCTTCGTCTTCCTCCCCTCACAGCTCAGTGAGCACCTGCGCCACCCCATTCTCATTGCGGGGCTCTGTGCGCTACTCACCATGGGAAGCGGCGTGGTAATCCAACAGCTAGCGGGCCGCATCCGCGTAACCGCATTCCACGGCATAGTGCTGGCCGCGATAGGCATGCTCCTGTGTCTCATCGTCGTCGCGGCGGCACACCACGGCTGGGCGGTGTTCCTCCTCCCCCTCGCGGCCATCATCATGGGCAGCTCCTATGGAATTGGCATGCTCAGCGGGCTCGCAGAAACGCAAGCCATCGCTCACCCGGCGGAACTCGGCGCGGCAACGGGGGTGTTTTATTCGCTGACCTATCTCGGCTTCTTTGCCCCGTTCATCCTCTCGCTTTTGGGCCCTGTCACGGGGTATTCCACCGCCTTCATCATCGGGTTCGCTGTCGCGGCGCTGACTGCCGTGACGCTACATCTCCGAATCAGGGGTAACCGGGGTTAATGTCATGGCATACGCTTTATACTTGGAGCAGTTTAGGTCACACAAACTAACGCCACGAAGGAGATTCACCATATGGATTTCATCTCTCGTCATCTCGGCCCGGATGCAGCCGAGCGTGAAACGATGCTCAAGGCCCTGGGCTACGACAGCGTCGATGCGCTTGTCGATGCCGCCTTGCCAGCCTCCATCCGCGCCACCGAGGCGCTCAACCTCCCGGAGGCTTTGAGCGAAGATGATGCGCAGGCGAAGCTGCGCGAGTACGCCTCCCAGAACGTCGTGCTGAAGTCCTTCTATGGCCAGGGTTACTCCGATACCCTCACCCCGGCGGTCATTCGCCGCGGGCTGCTGGAGGACGCCGGATGGTACACCGCCTACACGCCCTACCAGCCGGAGATCTCGCAGGGCCGCCTCGAGGCACTGCTGAACTTCCAGACCATGATCGAGTCCCTGACCGGCCTTCCCATCGCGAACGCCTCGCTTCTCGACGAAGCCTCTGCCACCGCCGAAGCCGTCGGCCTGATGGCCCGCGCGGTGAAGAAGGGCCGCCGCGTGCTGTTGGACTCTCGCCTGCACCCGCAGGTCCTGACCGTGGCCGCCGAGCGCGCCCGCGCCATCGAGCTCGAGGTCGAGATCGCTGATGTCCGCGATGGCATCGTCGGCGAAGACCTCGTCGGTGCAGTTCTGGCTTACACCGGAACCGAGGGCGATATCGTCGACCCGCACGCCGCCATCGAGGAGCTCCACACCCGCGGCGCCCTGGCCGCCGTCGTGGCCGACCCACTGTCGCTGCTCCTTCTAGAAGCGCCTGGTTCGATGGGCGCAGACGTCGTCCTCGGCTCCTCGCAGCGCTTCGGCGTCCCGCTATTCTTCGGTGGCCCGCACGCGGCCTTCATGTCCGTCACGGATAAGCTCAAGCGCCAGCTTCCGGGCCGCATCGTGGGCGTGTCCAAGGACGCCGCCGGCCGCCCCGCTTATCGTCTGGCGCTGCAAACCCGCGAGCAGCACATCCGCCGCGAGCGCGCCACCTCCAATATCTGTACCGCCCAGGCTCTCCTGGCCAACGTGGCCTCGATGTACGCCGTCTACCACGGCCCGCAGGGGCTGAAGGAGATTGCCCAGCGCGTGCATGACCGCGCTTCTGCTTTCGCTGCGGCTGTCACCGGCGCGGGCAAGGAGATTGTCTCCCACGACTTCTTCGACACCGTGACCGTCACCGGCGTGGATGCGGCCGCCGTCAAGGCCCAGCTGCAGGAGCAGGGCTACCTGGTGCGCGCCATCGGCTCCGACAAGGTCTCGGTCTCCTTCGGCGAGTCCGCTACCAACGAGGACGTCAACACCCTTGCCGCTGCCTTCGGCGCCGAGGCCTCCACTAACTCCGAGCCAGCCACGTCTGGCTCCTTCGAGATTCCGTCCTCCGTCCAGCGTTCCGAGGAGCCGCTGCAGCACGAGATCTTCAACTCCCTCCACTCCGAGACCCAGATGCTGCGCTACCTGCGCACCCTGGCGGATAAGGACCTGGCACTCGACCGCACCATGATCCCGCTGGGCTCGTGCACGATGAAGCTCAACCCCACCTCTGCCATGGAGCCCATCTCCTGGCCGGAGTTCGCGGGCATCCACCCGTATGCCCCGGAGGAGACCACCGCAGGTTGGCGCGCGCTGATCGACGAGCTCGAGTCCTGGCTCGCCGATATCACCGGCTACGCCCAGGTTTCGATCCAGCCCAACGCCGGTTCCCAGGGTGAGCTGGCCGGCCTGCTGGCCATCCGCCGCTACCACGTGGCCAACGGCGACCACGGCCGCGATGTCATCCTCATTCCGGCATCCGCGCACGGCACCAACGCCGCGTCGGCGACCCTGGCCAACCTGCGCGTCGTCGTGGTCAAGACCGCGGACGATGGCTCCATCGACGTCGCCGACCTCGACGCCAAGATTGAGCAGCATGGCGAGCACATCGCCGGCATCATGATTACCTACCCCTCCACCCACGGCGTCTTCGACCCGGAGGTGCGCGAGGTCTGCGACAAGGTCCACGCGGCCGGCGGCCAGGTCTACATCGACGGTGCCAATATGAACGCGCTCGCCGGTTGGGCCCGCCCGGGTGCTTTTGGTGGCGATGTGTCTCACCTGAACCTGCACAAGACCTTCACCATCCCGCACGGCGGAGGTGGCCCGGGTGTGGGCCCGGTGGGCGTCGCCAAGCACTTGGTGCCCTTCCTGCCAACGGATGCCAACGACCCCCAGCTGGACCCCGCGCAGCCGGCCGCAGAAGGCACCGGCGTGCCGTCCACCGCATCGCGCTACGGTTCCGCCGGCGTGCTGCCGATTTCTTGGTCCTACCTGGCTATGGTGGGCGCGCAAGGACTTACGGAGGCCACGAGCCACGCCATCCTCGGCGCGAACTACCTGGCGCAGAACCTCAAGGATTCCTTCCCGGTTCTCTACACGGGTAATGCCGGCCTGGTTGCCCACGAATGCATCTTTGACCTGCGCGAGCTGACCGACGCCTCCGGAGTCACCGCCGCTGATGTGGCCAAGCGCCTCGTGGACTACGGCTTCCACGCACCGACCTTGTCCTTCCCGGTGGCCGGCACCCTCATGGTGGAGCCGACCGAGTCCGAGGATCTGGGTGAGCTGGACCGCTTCATCGAAGCCATGCGTTCCATCCGCGCTGAAATCCAGGAGATCATCGACGGCCAGGTGGCCTACGAGGATTCCGTCATCCACCACGCCCCGTTCACGGCCGAGGCCGTGTCGGACGATGAATGGGACTTCACCTTCACCCGCCAGCAGGCCGCCTACCCGGTGGCCTCCCTGCGCCGCGGCAAGTACTTCCCACCGGTACGCCGCATCGATGAGGCCTACGGTGACCGCAACCTGGTGTGCACCTGCCCGCCGCCAGAGGCTTTTGACTACTCCGACGACAACCAGGAGGTTTAATCAATGACTGACTACCTGCACTCCCCGCTGCATGCTGAGCACGAGAACCTCGGCGCTACCTTCACGCCCTTCGGGCCGTGGGAGATGCCGCTGAAGTATGACAACGAGCTGGAGGAGCACCGCGCGGTACGTAATGCCGCAGGCCTCTTCGACCTCTCCCACATGGGTGAAATCTGGGTCAACGGCCCGGACGCCGCCGAGTTCCTCTCCTATTGCTTCATCTCCAACCTCACCACGCTTAAGGAGGGCAAGGCGAAGTACTCCATGATCTGCGCGGAGGATGGCGGCATCATCGATGACCTCATCACCTACCGCTTGGAGGAGACCAAGTTCCTCGTCGTGCCCAATGCTGGCAACGCCGACACCGTGTGGGAAGCGCTCAACGAGCGCGCCGAGGGCTTCGATGTGGACCTGAAGAACGAGTCCCGCGATGTGGCGATGATCGCCGTCCAGGGCCCAAAGGCGCTGGAGATCCTTGTCCCGCTGGTGGAGGACACCAAGCAGCAGGCTGTCATGGACCTGCCCTACTATGCCGCGATGACCGGCAAGGTGGCCCGCAAGTACGCGTTTATCTGCCGCACCGGCTACACCGGTGAGGATGGCTTCGAGCTCATCGTCTACAACTCCGATGCCCCGGAGCTGTGGGAAGAGCTGCTCAAGGCCGGCGAGGAATACGGCATCAAGCCCTGCGGCTTGGCAGCACGCGACTCGTTGCGCTTGGAGGCAGGCATGCCGCTTTACGGCAACGAGCTCACCCGCGATATCACTCCGGTGGAAGCCGGAATGTCCCGCGCCTTTGCCAAGAAGGAGCAGGACTTTGTGGGCGCTGAGGTGCTGCGCCAGCGCGCCGAGGAGGGCCCGCAGGCCGTCATCACCGGACTTGTCTCCTCCCAGCGCCGCGCGGCCCGTGCCGGCTCCGAGGTGTATGTGGGTGAGAACAAGGTGGGCACGGTGACCTCCGGCCAGCCCTCCCCCACTCTGGGACACCCGGTGGCGCTCGCTCTCATCGATACCGCCGCTGGCCTCGAGCCGGGTGCTGCCGTGGAGGTAGACATCCGCGGCAAGCGCTACCCCTTCGAGGTTTCCGCGCTGCCCTTCTACAAGCGCGATAAGTAAACTCCACTACTGAAGTCAACTACCGAAAGGACACCCCTTCTCATGGCTAACCTTCCTTCCGATTTCTCCTACTCCGAGGACCACGAGTGGATCAACGCCACCGCTGACTCTGTCGTTGGTTCTACCGTCCGTATTGGCATCACCTCCGTGGCCGCTGACCGCCTGGGTGAGGTCGTCTTCGCTGAGCTGCCCGCCGTGGGCGATACCGTCGAGCACGGCGAGACCTGCGGCGAGGTGGAGTCCACCAAGTCCGTGTCTGACCTCTACTCCCCGGTCACCGGCACCGTGACCGCCGTCAACGAGGACGTGCACGATGACTATGCAGTCATCAACAACGATCCCTTCGGTGAGGGCTGGCTCTTCGAGGTCGAGGTCACCGAGGTCGGCGAGCTGATGACCGCCGATGAGTACGCTTCCGCCAACGGCGTCGATTAAAACAACGCTTGAGCAGCGCACACTCAGCCCCTTTCTGGCTGAATCTTCGCGGGGTTTAGGATTGGGTTCATGACTGCTCCCCGCGAACCTTTCTTTCCCGCTGATCGCTCCATCCGCGCTTCCGACGAACCACTGGAGATCCGCTGCTTGGGCCGCATGGGCTACCAAGAGGCCTGGGATCTCCAGGCCGAGCTCGCGGCGGCGCGGGCGGCGGGCACGCAGGGTGATGTCATCCTCGTGGTGGAGCACCCCAACGTCTACACCGCCGGAAAGCGCACGCAGCCGGAGGATATGCCCGATAATGGCCTACCGGTCATTGATGTTGACCGGGGCGGGCGCATCACCTGGCACGGCGAGGGCCAGTTGGTGGTCTACCCCATTATCAAACTGGCCGAGCCGGTTGACGTTGTCGACTACGTCCGCCGTCTTGAGGAGGCCATCATCCAAGCCGTCCGCGAACTCGGCGTGAGCACCGCTGGGCGCATCGATGGCCGCTCGGGGGTGTGGGTTCCTTCCACCACCCAGGCTGCCGACCCAGCCGCCCCGAAGCGCGACCGCAAGCTAGGTGCGTTGGGCATTCGCGTGACCCGCGGCGTGACCATGCACGGCCTAGCGCTCAACTGCACCAACACCTTGGAGTACTACGAGCACATCGTGGCCTGCGGCATCGATGATGCGGATGTGTCGACGCTGTCGCTTGAGCTCGGCCGTGAGGTGACCATGGAGGAGGCAGAAGCCCCGCTTCTCGACGCCCTCCGCAAAGCCCTCTCCGGCGAACTGACGGTGGCCGACCACACCTTTGCCTCGGCCCCAGATCCCATCAAAGTGGCCAACGAGAAGGCCCGCCAAGCCCGCAAAGCCGCGCAAGAAAAATAGCGGCTACCCTCGGTGGAATAAAGCAGCCACTCGTAGGGCTTGTATTAGAAAGAGCTAGTTCAACACCTAAAGTGAGGTTCCGTGACTGTTAAGCCTGAAGGACGCAAGATGCTCCGCATTGAGAAGAAGAATGCGGAGTCTCCCATCGAACAGAAGCCGCGCTGGATCCGCAACCAGGTTCGCACCGGCCCTGGGTATGAGGACATGAAATCTCGCGTGACTGGTGCTTCCCTGCACACCGTGTGCCAGGAGGCTGGCTGCCCCAATATTCACGAGTGCTGGGAATCGCGTGAGGCTACGTTCCTCATCGGCGGCGACAAGTGCACTCGCCGCTGTGATTTCTGCGATATCGCTACCGGCAAGCCAGCGGAGCTGGACCGCGACGAACCGCGCCGTGTGGCAGAGAATATCCAGGAAATGGATCTCAACTACACCACCATTACGGGTGTTACCCGCGATGATCTGCCGGATGAGGGTGCCTGGCTCTACGCTGAGGTCGTCCGCAAGATTCATGAACTCAACCCGAACACCGGCGTGGAGAACCTCACCCCGGACTTCTCCGGCAAGCCGGACCTGCTCCAAGAGGTTTTTGAAGCCCGCCCTGAGGTCTTCGCCCACAACCTGGAGACGGTGCCGCGCATCTTCAAGCGCATCCGCCCGGCCTTCCGCTATGAGCGTTCGCTCGACGTCATCCGCCAGGCCCACGACTTTGGCCTGATTACCAAGTCCAACCTCATCCTGGGCATGGGCGAAACCGCAGAGGAGATCGAGGAAGCACTGCGCGACCTGCGCTCGGCAGGCTGCGACATCATCACGATTACCCAGTACCTGCGCCCCGGCCCGCGCTTCCACCCGATCGAGCGCTGGGTGCGCCCGGAGGAGTTCGTGGAGCACTCCAAGCTGGCCAAGGAGCTCGGCTTTGGTGGCGTCATGTCTGGCCCGCTGGTCCGCTCCTCCTACCGCGCTGGCCGCCTCTACGTGCAGGCCATGGAGGCACGCGGCCTCGAGCTTCCGGAGAACCTGAAGCACCTGGCGGAGACTTCCCAGGGCGCTACAGCTCAGGAGGCTTCCACCCTTCTCGAGAAGTATGGCCCCTCCGAGGAAACTCCGGTGACCACGCGCATGGCCAAGACCCCTGCACAGGCCAACTCTGTTGCCGCTACCATCCGCTAACGCGTTTCTCTTTTTATTCCTCTTGCCCTTAAAGTAGGAGACATGGCTAAGGACGATAAGGCGTCGCTCAAGGACGCGAAGAAGCAAGAGCGCGCGGCAAAGCGTGCCAAGCGCAAGCAGAACTGGTCACAAATGTGGCAAGCGTTCAACATGCAGCGCAAGCAGGACAAGGCTCTCATCCCCATCATGCTGGCCGCATTCTTGGGCGTGGGCTTGCTCTTCTTCCTTATCGGCCTGCTCTTTAACGGCCAGTGGTTCATGCTCATCATCGGCCTGGGCCTTGGTGCGATGCTCGCCATGTTCCTGTTCACTCGCCGCCTTGAGCGCGACATGTACAAGAAGGTGGAGGACCAGCCAGGTGTCGCCGGCTGGGCTTTGGAGCAGCAGCTGCGCAACACCGTGGGCGTGGTGTGGAAGGTCAAGCCTGGCGTGGCTGCGACCCGCCAGCAGGATCTGGTTCACCGCGTGATCGGTAACTCCGGCGTCATTTTCGTCGTCGAAGGTGACCGCAAGCGCGTCGCCCCTACCCTCAACCGTTTGAAGAAGCGCGTTGACCGCCTGGCTGGCGGTGTGCCGGTGTACGAGGTCTTCGTGGGCAGCGGTGAGGACGAAGTGCCGGTGTCCAAGCTGCGCACCCACATCATGAAGCTGCCGCGCAACTACAACAAGAACGAAACCTACGAGAACATTCGCCGCATCGAGGCCATGGATGATCTGCCGGGCACTACTCCGGGCCTGCCCAAGGGCCCAATGCCCCGCCAGGCTCAAAACATGGCGGGCATGAACCGCCGCATGCGCCGCATGCAGGAGCGCAAGGGCGGCAAATAAGCCACCTCGTTTCCGTACAAGAAGGGGTCCCTTCCGAGATTCTCGGAAGGGACCCCTTCTTTACCTTGCGATTCTTCGTTGCTTTAGAACCGTCCTAGCCTTCGTGACCAGGTTTCGTCAGATGGTTCTACTCAGAGGGTTTACTTGACCCCAAGTAAACCCTCTAGCGTTATGAAGAAGGTTTGTTTGCCCCCAAACAAACCTTTTCAGGGGAACCATTTGTGGGGCATCTGTGGTGGATACGACCGGCTGACGCAGAACAAGCCTTAAGCCATGATGACGGCGGTGCCGGTGGCGCGGTCGTGGAGGCCGCGGCCGTCGGCATCCACCATCGCCGCGGGGAAAAGCACTGCAGTCAGCAGCGTGCGGACCGCGGCTCGCCACAAGCCAACGGAAGAGCCCGGCACATCAAGACGTGCGACTCCCATCCCCAGCAGCGCCATGCCCGGGGTGCGGGCGAAGAGCCAACCGCACACGATGCCCATGACTACCCACACCGCATAGCCCAAGAATGCCGGGCCACCGAGCGAATTCGTAAAGAGCTCGAGGAGATTGGCTATCAGCATTGCCAAGAGCCAGTCAATGAGAACGCCAAAAGTGCGCCGCATTACAGAAGCCAGGGAACCTGAGCCCTCCTTGGGCAAGCCCATTGTTTGCCCAGGCCACTGCCCGTTCTCAAAGCCATCGTTGTTATCAGCCATGCCCACCAATCTAGCCGTCGTCTCTGCTAAGCAGAAAATTTGCCTCCACGTGCCCCAGACACCCCAGCGACAAAGCCAATACCTGTAAACTAGTCGGGAGTACTACACGTCAACCAACAGGAGACCACCGTGTCCTTTGAGACAATCCAGGACGTCATCGCATTCATCAAGGAAGAGGACGTCAAGTTCGTTGACATCCGGTTTACGGACGTCCCCGGCACTGAGCACCACTTCTCTATTCCGGCCGAGGAATTTACTGAAGACGCAGCTGCCGAAGGCCTCGCCTTTGATGGTTCTTCAATCCGCGGATTCACCACCATCGATGAGTCCGATATGACGCTGCTGCCGGATCCGAAGACCGCCTTCGTGGATCCTTTCCGCACCGCGAAGACCCTGAACATCAAGTTCTTCGTCCACGACCCGTTTACCTTGGAGCCCTTTAGCCGCGACCCGCGCAACATCGCTCGCAAGGCTGAGGAGTACCTCGCTTCCACCGGCATCGCGGACACCTGTAACTTCGGCGCCGAGGCTGAGTTCTATATTTTCGACTCCGTGCGCTACAGCACCGACGTTAACCACGGCTTCTACGAGGTTGATACCGATGAAGGCTGGTGGAACCGCGGTTCCGAGACCAACTTCGATGGCACCCCGAACACCGGTTTTAAGACTCGCGTGAAGGGCGGCTACTTCCCTACGGCGCCCGTCGACAAGCACGGCGAAGTTCGCGACGCCATGGTGGAGCAGCTGCAGAAGGCAGGCTTTGTCATCGAGCGTTTCCACCACGAGGTGGGCAGCGGCCAGAACGAGATCAACTACCGCTTCAACTCCCTGCTGCACGCGGCGGATGATATTCAGACCTTCAAGTACATCATCAAAAACACCGCGGAGCAGTTCGGCAAGACCGTGACCTTCATGCCGAAGCCGCTGGCGGGCGATAACGGCTCCGGCATGCACGCCCACATGTCCCTGTGGCAGGATGGCAAGCCCCTCTTCCACGATGAGGCTGGCTATGCAGGCCTGTCTGACATTGCTCGCTACTACATCGGCGGCATCCTGGCCCACGCACCGGCGGTTCTGGCGTTCACGAACGCAACCCTGAACTCCTACCACCGCCTGGTTCCGGGCTTTGAGGCGCCAATCAACCTGGTGTACTCGCAGCGCAACCGCTCGGCTGCCATCCGCATCCCGATTACCGGCTCCAACCCGAAGGCCAAGCGCATCGAGTTCCGTGCGCCGGACCCGTCCGGCAACCCCTACTTCGGTTTCGCCGCCATGATGATGGCAGGCCTCGACGGCATCAAGAACCGCATCGAGCCGCACGCCCCGGTGGATAAGGACCTCTACGAGCTGCCGCCGGCAGAGGCTGCCTCGATTCCGCAGGCACCGACCTCCCTGGAGGCCTCCATCGCTGCGCTTGAGGAAGACAACGACTTCCTTACCGAAGGCGATGTCTTCTCTGAGGACCTCATCGAGACCTACATCAACTACAAGCGCGAGAACGAAATCGCACCGGTGCGCCTGCGTCCGACTCCGCAGGAATTTGAGATGTACTACGACTGCTAGAGGTAAGCTGTCCTAGCTGCACTGATATGACAGGTATGACAGGCTTCGACGTTTCGCTTGATTCGTCGGAGCCTGTCGTCGTGCCAGCACCTAATGCAACACCCACACTGTGTTCTCCCCTACTGGCGCGCCCACAATGGCGCAATCTCACGTGCTAATCAAGCACTGTACAAGGGACATGTGCGCAGTAAATGGTTACTATTCCCCTCTGTGACTGACAAATTCCGCCAACTACCACCGCCCGGCCCCGCATGGGGCGGCAGCCTCATGGGCACCTCCATCGTCTCCAGGCTGCTCGTTGAGGAAGGCATGCTAACTGGCTCTGCCATCTTCGCAGCGCTATCCTGCGTCATTCTTCTCGTGCTGACGGTGGGTTTCGCGGTGTATCGGCAACCCAGCTTCGCGCGGACCTCAATGGCCGAGTGGTCGATGTACTTCATCGGCATCCTGGCGCTCGGCGCAGCACTGTCCGGGTTGACGGATATCGGAACCTTCCGCCTAGTCGGCTTCTGGATAGGCGGCCCAGTCACCGTTATCACGTGGGCTATTCAGCTCACCCGTTTCGACGGTCAGCCGCGGTTTACCTGGGGCCTGCCGCTGGTCGGCCCCATGATTTCCTCTTCCGTCGCCGGCTTCCTCGCCCTCGACTACGGGCGCGCCTACCACGTGATGGGCACCGTTTTATTCATCATGTCTATCTCCACCGCGGTCCCCATCTTCATCCGCGTGTATTGGGCTGCCTGGCACGGCAAAGTCAATCTCACCGGCGCCAACTCCGCGACGGCCTGGGTTCCGTTAGGCGTGGTGGGCCAATCCACTACCGCCATGCAGATCCTCTACCCCGGTAGTTTCTCTGTCTACTACGGGCTCACCGCCATGGTGATTGCCATCCCCCTCGCGCTTTATGCCATGGTCACCTTCTACCCCAACGTGGCTCGCTGGGTGGATTACTCGCCAGCGTGGTGGGCGTGTACCTTCCCGCCCGGAACGGTCAGCATGGGCGGGCACCAAGTAGCGCTGGTGAATGGCTCGGAGCTTCTCGACGTCATCGCGCTCAGCATCCCGGTGCTGCTTGTCGCACACTGGTCTGCCTGCTCCTGCCGCTTCATTGGCTGGCTCGTCGAGGGCCGGCGCGCACGCACAAGCGGGGCCAGCCCACTCTCGGACTAGCCCCGCCACGGTGAAATGCTGGACGCTTAGGAAGCCTTAGTTCTCGGCCTTCTCGAACTGGATGACCTGGCCCTGGCTACCCAGTGCGTAGTTGTTTCCCCCCAGGGGGAAGACAACGGGCTTGGCCGAGAGAATAGCGTTGAGCGCATCGGCGTCGGCCATGGCATCCGGGGAGCATGCGCGCAGCGTAGAGTTCAGGTTCTCCACCACAATGGCATCGGTCTGATCCAGCTTGTAGCTAGCGCCACCGGAGTTGCAGCCATCGTTGTAGGCGAGGGTTCCATCGGAATTGAAGGTCACGGAAATCTCTGGGTTCTTCTTTGCGGTGAAGGTACCGTTGAGAACCTTCTGGGCCTCATCGGCCGGCAGCTTGTCTTGCAGGCCGTCGACGTCCTCGTACTTCTCAATCAGCCCGGAGCCTTCTGGTGCTTCAGAGTCCTCCGGGGTGCCCGGACCGCCAAAGAGGCGGGAGCTCAGCTCCTGGATCTGGCTGGACTGCGGGGAGTCGACGGAGGACAGCTCTTGCGCACCGGCAGTACCGGCGCTCAGGACGCCGCCTGCGAGGGCGACGAACGCAGTTGCTGTGGTTACTTTCTTCAGTGTGCGTGAAATCATGGCCCCGAAGCTATCGGCCACGGCCGCCAACATCAACCCATTTCATGCGTTTCCGATGATATTTTGAGGCAACTCTACAACTCCCCCATCGCCCTACAGACCGCGGACTAAAACACAAAAAGTGGCCAACCTCCTGCTGGGGGTTGACCCCTGATAAGGAAAGGTCACTTACTTCTCTTCAGGGGTATCGACCTTGACGAACTGAATTGCCTGCCCATCTTTGACCAATGCGATGGTGGTGTCATCGATGGAATAGACCTGTGGCTTCTTCGGAACAATGACGTTGAAATCGTGAACATCGACCATCACGTCCGGCTCGCAAGCCTTCATAGTGGTTATGACGTCTTTGATCTCTAGGGCGCCGGTGTCCTCCGCGATAGAGTATGTACCGTTACCGAGGTTACAACCATCAGAAACTCCTACGGTTCCATCCGGTTGGAAGGAAAGCCCGATCTTATCGTTCTTCTTCGCAACGAAGCTGCCGTTGAGAACCTCCTTGGCTTGCTCTGCCGTCAGCGGTTCCGTGAGGCCCTCCACGTCCTCTGCCTTTTCAATCAGGCCAGAACCTTCCGGCGCTTCTGGGTTTTCGGGGTTTTCCGGAGCAGGCTTCGAGCTACCAAACAGTGTGGAGCTCAGCTGTGCCAGCTCACCGGAGCTGGAGCCGAAGGAGATTCCAGAAGAAGGCTCTGCCGCGGAGGCAACCCCGGTTCCGAGTGCCGTGCCAGCGAATGCGGCGAAGGTTGTGGCGATGGTTACTTTCTTGAATCTGAGTGACAACATGACCCTGAAGCTATGCGGGATAGTTTCAGATAGCAATGTTTTTCATGCACTTCCCATGAGATTGACACGTTCTCCCAATGTTGCCGGAGGCCAGTTTTCCCCGCTTGCCGCAGCCAGGCTGGCAGCATAAACACCTGTTTAAAGCACTAAAACCAGATTAAGAGGCGCGCTTGACGTATCCCATCCGCAGTCAGAACATGATGAGAAGGGCGATCGAGCCCCACAAAGTGGCGGGCACACTCACAGGTTTTGGTGCAGTCATCTAGCGCCGCGGTTACAACTGGGTTAGCTCAAATTCCACTTGCTCGCCTTCGCGGCCGTTAATCACCATGCTTAAGGCCTGCGTGCCCGGATAGTAGGTGCGTGTGCTGGTGACCCGAAACGGGTGCGTCTTGGTCACCACTCGGGTTTCGCCCGGATCAAGCGTGTATTTGCCGAGGCGAAACACACTGGGCTTCCGGGTTCCGTTCTTTTTAAGGAAGTGCACGCGATACTCTGCAAGCACATGTGCGGGCGCATCGCCGGTGTTGGTGAGTGTCGTTGAAAGAGTCGCCTTTTCACCAATGGCCACAGTGTGGGGGAACTCGGGGCGGGTGGCGGTGACGGCGGTGGACGGAGAAAAGCCAACAAGCTCTAGGGCCTCCTTATTGCCGCGCTTGATCAGCCCGCGCAACCCCTGTTCCACCACCCACGCTGCGTGCGACGATCCGCTGTCTGCCCATCGCGAGGCGGTTGCAAGAGCCAACTCGGGGTGCGTACGGCCAATGTCGTTGAGGTTGTTGGCTACGGACTTGCGCACGAACAGCGACGCATCGTCGTACAGCCGGCCCAGGACCGGAAGGATCGGCGAGGGGTCCGCCACAAACGGCGCGTGCACCTTTGCCCACGGCAGGCGCGGACGGATGCCCTCGGAAGCCAGGCGGCGCACGTTGTGGCTGTCCGAACCAGCCCACTCATTCACCCGGGCCATGGTCAGCTCTGGGTAGCGCTCTAAGAAGGGACGCACCGCGAACTCACCGGTGAACACCCTGGTGAGCGCCTCAATTGCATCTAAAGAAACCTCCGGCTCATCTATCCCGTGCAGCTCGATGAAACGGCTCACCGGCCACAGATGGAATGCATGGTTGAAGTAACCTTCCCCCTCCGCAAGCTCGGGCCCAAGCTTATCGACGATTCCGCCAATCACCCCGACATAATCGCCGCCGAGCTGTTCCCGAAGCCCTTGTGCAAACACGGTCACGCGGTCCAGGATCTCTAAATCCTCGACTCGCGGCGCGACCCACGCGGCGTACTCTTCGCCGTCAATTCCAAGCTGTGCACCGAGTTTTTGTGCCGTGTCAGCGTTGAAGTAGTCCTTCATTTTGGGAGCCATAGCTGTGCATGTTACCCGGCGCGGAGAGACTTTTTCGCGGCAGGATTAAGGATTGCCGCCTCGATACACCAATTAGATCCAGTGCCCTCACATCAATGCGTATGGAGAAAGCCTTTCAAGAGGTGCGCTTGACGTAGCCCATCCGCGGGCGGAAGCCCTGCGGGTGCTTCATCTGCGCCACGGCGTCCCCGATGATCATGCGGTGGCGGGCGCTGACAGACGTCGGCATCTGCGCCACCGAAAACCACTGCGCGGCCAGGTTCTCTTCGTCGGAGATGACCGGCTCGGCGTCGTCCGGCACGGAGACCCGGATGGAGGTATCCATGTAGAGACACTTATCCCCATTGGGGCAGACTACTGGGCCCACCTGGCCCACGCCGAGAAGTGCTTCGATGCGGCCATCGAGGCCCACTTCCTCCTTGACCTCGCGCAGCGCGGTCGTCGTAATCTCCTCACCCGGCTCACAGATACCGGAGACGGGAGCCCACGTGCCATTATCGGCACGCTGGGCAAGCAGCACCGAGGGCAACTCCCAGATAGCGGAACCCGTGGGCACGGCCCGCACGATAACCGCGGTCACGCTGGGTAAAAAGAGCTGGTCGTGACCAATTTTCTCACGCAGGGACACAATAAAATCAGGAGTGGGCATGGGCACCATCTTAGCGCCTTAGACCTGCGCCAGAATCTCCGGCAGAAGTTCCTCGATCTTGGAGGCAGGTGTAAACGACATCTGTGCTTCCGAACCATCCGCGCACCCCTCACTGCTGGCCGCCGCATCAGTGGTGCCCGAGAGGACCCCTACGATCACGTCCTCATAAGGGCTGCCCGGCGCGCCATACACTGGGGCTCCTGAATCGCCGTGCGTGGAGCACACCTGGGCGCGCGCCGCGACGGTCTCCACCGTGCGGTCATCAAACTGGAGTTTGCCCTGCCCCTCACGGTGCGTCAGCGGGCCGCAGGTCTCACCGGTGATGCGGCCCAGCTTGCAGACGCTGTCAGGCAACATGTGTTCATCCGCCGCGACGACGGTAGTGGGCATGTCCCGCGGGACATAAAACTCAGCCTCCCTGGTGATTTCCACCAAAGCGAAATCCAGCTGGTGCGTTTCCGGCGCGCTGAGATCGGAGTAGATAATGGTGCCGACGGGCTCTGCCGGGTAGACAAATTCACCGTCGGCAGCGCCTGCCCACACGGTATCCCCCGGCTCACCGCAATGGGAAGCGGTGACGGCGATGGTGCGGGCGTCGTCAAGTACGAAGCTCCACGCCACCGTGCACAGGTTGAAGTCAAAGGCTTCGCCGGGCACGGGCTGGGTGGTCGAAGTATCCAACGCCGCGCCCGGTGGCACCGGGGAGGCATCCGGCGAATGCACCTGCGGCTCAGCTGGCGCCACGGTGGAGTAGACAGCTGAGCTGGAGGCTGCCTTCTGTACGGGTCCGGCGCCCATCGGCACGGTGCACCCGGCCAGTGCCAACCCCACTGTGCTCAGTATCCCAAGGAGGCGCCGGCTAGTCTTCCTTCGCGGATGCAGCCTCACCCGAGTCCGCCTTATTCTCCTTATTTTCCTTCTCCATCTCAGCGACCTGCTTCATGTCGCGGATGAACTTCTCCGGATCAAACTCGGTGAAGTACTCCGGGCCCGAGAATTGTTCCTGTCCCATTGTCTTAAACCTCCGTGTTGCTGATGTACTGCGTGATGTAGTCCTTCACCGCCGCTGCATCATTGGGCAGATCCGTCACATGGCGCTCGGCGTCCAAGATGCCGGCGAAACGCTCCGGCACCTCCGGCTCGCTGCCGATGGCCTCTTTGATGGTCTCCGCAAACTTCACCGGCAGGGCGGTCTCTAGGCAGATGATGGGGGTGTCGACCCCATATTCTTCCTGTACCGCGCGGGCGACCTTGATGCCGTCCGCGGTGTGCGGATCCACCAGCACGTCGTAGCGCTCGTGGACATCCTTAATAGTGGCGAGGCGATCCGCGTGAGTGGAGGAACCGGACAGGAAACCGTACTCCGCGTGGGCGGCCTCAAGCGTCTGCTTATCGACGTTAAATCCGCCTTCCTTCACCTTCGTCCCGAACAGCTCCTTGATCTGTGCGGCATCGCGGCCTAGCAGATCGAAGGCGAAGCGCTCGAAGTTGGAGGCGCGGGAAATATCCATCGACGGCGACGAGGTCTTGTGGGTTTGCTCCGAGGAGCGCGGACGGTAGCTGCCGGTGCGGAAGAACTCATCGAGCACGTCGTTTTCATTGGTTGCCACAATGAGGCGGTCGATGGGCAGCCCCATCTGGCGAGCGATGTGGCCGGCGCAGATATCGCCGAAGTTGCCGGTCGGCACGCTGAAGGAGACCTTTTCGGTGTTTTCCGTAGTGACCTTGAGGTAGCAGTTGATGTAGTACACCACCTGCGCCATGAGGCGGGCCCAGTTAATGGAGTTCACCGCACCGATGCGGTTCTCGGCCTTAAAGTTGGCGTCGGCCGATACCGCCTTAACCACGTCCTGGCAATCATCAAACACGCCGTCCAGAGCGATATTGCAGATATTCGGGTCATCCAGCCCGAACATCTGGGCCTGCTGGAATGGCGTCATGCGCCCAGCCGGGGTCAGCATGAAGACGCGGATGCCCTTGCGCCCGCGCATGGCGTACTCCGCCGAGGAACCGGTGTCACCCGAGGTTGCACCCAGAATGTTGAGGGTTTCGCCGCGGCGGGCCAACTCGTATTCGAAGAGCTCGCCCAACATCTGCATGGCCATGTCCTTGAAGGCGGCCGTTGGCCCCTCAGAGAGGTGGCCAATGTAGAGGCCCTCCCCCAGTTCGCTAACGGGGACGATTTCCTCGTGGTCAAACTTGGGGTAGGTGTAGGCGCGCTGGGCAATTCCTTCGAGGTCGTCTGCGGGAATATCATCCACAAAAAGCTTGAGCACTTCCGCGGCCAAGGCCGCGTAGCCACCCTCCGCCAGCGTCTGGCGCCAGTTAGTCAGGGTGGCGTCATCGATGCGGGGGTAAGTTTCCGGCAGGTAGAGGCCGCCATCAGGGGCCAGACCTCCGAGGAGGATATCCGTAAAGGAGGCGGGCTGGCGGTCGGTATCGCGGGTCGAAATGTACTTCACCCCCTGCATCTTAGTTGGTGACGCGTAAAGTATCAGCCATGTCGGTTCCTCATCCTCGCAATGTAATTACCACTAAGGCTCTCTCCGTGTGGGTAGCTGCGGTGTTGGTCTACATCGTGGCAATTACCGGCCGCACATCTTTTGGCGTCGCGGGGCTTGAGGCCATTGATCGCTTCGAGGTCGATGCCTCGCGCATTGCTGTTTTCACCTCTGTACAACTGGGCATTTATTCACTGGCGCAGATCCCGACGGGCATGCTCATCGATAAGTTCGGCCCACGGCGCTTGCTCGTCATTGGCTCCATCATTATGGGTCTCGGCCAGGTGCTTCTCGGTTTCACGAGTAATTATTGGGTAGCCATCGCCGCCCGCCTGCTCATCGGCGCGGGTGATGCCACCGCCTTCCTGTCGGTGATGCGCATCCTGCCTTACTGGTTCCCGCTGCACCGCACCCCCATGTTCACGCAGGTCACCTCCTCCCTGGGACAGCTGGGTCAGTTTATCTCTGCCCTACCTTTTGCCATGCTCCTGGGCTGGGGCGGATGGACCTTGGCCTTCGTTACCTTGGGCGCGGTGGGCATTCTCATCGCTGTCGCCGCCGCGGTGGCAGTTGCTGATTCCCCGGAAACGCTTGGAATCGTAAAGAAGCCGAAGGAAAAGCCGAACGCGCAGCCAGAAAGCATGGGCGCGCTGCTCTCCCAGGTTTTCCGTTCGCCCGTAGCCTGGCAGGCATTCTTCATTCACTGGGTCGGACTTGCCGCCACCAACGTGTTTGTCATGCTGTGGGGCATGCCCATGATGACGGCGGGCATGGGATTTTCCAAGACCAGCGCCGGTTGGGCCCTGACGTGGTTTACCGTGTGCATGATTCTGGTGGGCCCTGTACACGGCAGGCTATCTTCTAGGACGCGAGGTTTCCGCCCCTGGCTCGCCTTGGGGTTTGTGGCTATCCACTGCGCGGTGTGGGTCCTGTTCTTCCTCTTCGGCGGCAGCTACCTCTCACTGATCATCCTCATCAGCGTGGTGTCCTTGTGCACACCGGTGGCAAATTATGGATTCGACATTGTCCGCGAAAACCTCGACCGTAAGGTCGTCGCCACGGCAACGGGCCTGGGCAACATGGGCGGCTTCCTGGCCACAGTCATCGGCGCCCAGTTGGTCGGCGTAGTACTGGACCACTTGGGCAATGGGCCGGATTATCCGTTCTCTGATTTCCAGCTAGCCGCCTGGGCAGTCTTCGGCGTGTGGTGCATCGGCATCGCAGGTGTCCTCATCACGCACGTCCTGCGCTGCCGAGGCGAGGAGGACGGCCCGCACGCCAAAATCATCCAGGTGAGCTAGTACAAGGCTGGGCTACTGGAGGGACAGGGCACTCAACGACGCCCCAAGGGGCACCCCGTTGGCCACTTCGAAGACGCCTAGCCCACCGCCGATGGGAACGAGGATGGCAATACTCACTCCCACTACGGTCCTGAGAAGTTCGCGTAGTTTTCGTCGTTTCTCCACCTCAACGCACCAACCTTTATCGTTTCGTTATCTGTGCGTGTGAGCTTAAGAGCCATGGCTGCAAGGCAAATCCTCATTGACTGCGCATCTCCTGCCAGTCCCTGTGACTTCAGTGCCAGCGTTGCCAGCTGGGACTATTCAGCCGGGGTCGACTCCACGAAGATCGGTCCCTCCACCGGGGCGACGATGCCAGCGTCGAAGGCAGAAAGCGCCCCCTTGGCCTCTTCCTTGGTGATGGCGCCCGCCTCAACGGCCTTGTCCAGATCGGCTTCGAGGACCTGGCGGGACCTGTACCTATCCGACGCCACTGAAAGCAGGCCACGCGGGACCGATTCCGACGGGATCCCCAGCGCCTCCGCCAGGGCCACGATACGGTCATTTTCGGTGGGGTCGAGGTGGGCATTCACCGACTGATCCTGCGGCACGCCACCATTGACGACCTGCTCCACCGTCAGTGCTCCCTCCGGTACGTGATTCCTCTCCGTGACCCACCAGCCTGCGCCGACGACGGTGATGACGGCCGCCACCACGAGGACCCATACGGCGATGATCTGCTTGGACTTCACGGGCATAATTCTAGGCTTCCCTATAGCTCATCGGATTAATCCACGCTCGGCCCAAACGTCCCAAAGGAAGTCCCGTGCGGAGGGTGCGGTGGATCAAGGCGCTCAGAGAGGGCATCGATGATGGAACGGATGGTGGACTCCGCTGCGGAGCGGTCAAGGTTGGTGCGACGTGGCGTATCAGGTTTCGAAACGTCGGGGCGGACGCGGGGCTTGGCGACGTCCACGTGCATCACCGTCCCCTCCACGCTCAGCGCGGCTGCGGGATCACACCCAGCAGCGCGGGCCGCGGCAAGGAAGGCTTCAAGGTCCGCGAGGGTGGCATCGCTCAAGTCGAGGGATAGGTTGAGGCTCATAGTGTGCTCCTTAGAAGGCTGGGAAAGTAACTGCTGCCCAGGCTATCGGCTTAGCACCGGTATGAACAGGGCACGGAACCAAGATCAGGGATAGATCCGGGTAGGCTCAGGGCCCGGCTAAGGGGGTAGGACAGCTGCTTTTAGTCGTGCTCGAAGGATTCCGCCTCCCCCCAGAACACCTCGTCGACCACCTTGCGGGCGTGGCGGGTGATCTTGAGGTAATGGTCGAGAAAATCCTGGTTATGTTCGGGATCCCACCCTGCAGCGCCAGCCACCTGCGCCAGCTGCGGCCCCGGTGCCGGCAGCTGGTCCACGCGCTTGCCGCGAACCAATACCAAAGCGTTTCGGGCATCGGTGGCCAAGAGCCAGGCCTCCCGCAGCTCCTGTACCTGGTGCACGGGTATGACTTCATTGTCTTCGAGGGCATCGAGGACGCGCAGCGTGGACGGCTCATGCAGCGCCGGTACCTCGTGGGCATGCATCATTTGGAGCAGTTGGACGGTCCATTCGATATCCGTCAACCCACCGCGCCCCAGCTTGGTATGGGTATTGCGGTCCGCGCCGCGCGGTAGGCGCTCATTGTCAACGCGCGCCTTCATGCGACGAATGTCACGAATGGTCTTCTCGCTCACGCCCTTCGGCGGGTAACGGAAAGCATCCACCATGGTGAGGAAACGCTGGCCAACGTCCTCATCACCCGCCACAAAGGCAGCGCGGAGCAGCGCTTGCATCTCCCACGGCTCGCCCCACTGTGAGTAGTAACGCTCATAGGACTCAATGGAGCGCGCGACCGCTCCCGAGCGTCCCTCTGGCCGCAAACCTAGGTCAACGTCCAAGGGCGGATCTCCGGACGGTTTTGCCAGACGGCGGCGCAGCTTCTCAATGATGCCGATGGCCCAGGGCAGCGCCTCCTCTTCGGGGTTGCCTGCAACTGGCTCCGCTACCACGATGACATCGGCATCCGAACCGAAACCCAGCTCCATGCCACCGAGCCGCCCCATGCCGATCACGGCGATGCGAGCCGGTGGTTCGTCATTGTCGTTCTCCAGCCGCCATGCCCTGACCTCGGCGCGGAGCGCTGCCTCCAACACCGCATTCCAGATGGTGGACAGCTCGTAACAGACTTGCTGAACCGGCAGGAATCCCAGAAGATCCGCTGCGGCAATTCGTGCCAACTCCGCGCGGCGAAGAGACCGCGCGACCGAGACGGCCTTGTCCGGATCCGCATGACGCTTGGTGGAATTGACCAAAGCAGAGGACACTTGCTCGGGTTTGGTTTCCAGAAGCTTGGGCCCCGCCGCGCCGTCGGAGAGCTGCTTGACGACGTCTGGCGCCCGAATGATGAGCTCCGACGTAAACGGCGAGGTGCCCAGGATTTTCATGAGGCGCTGGCCGACGACGCCTTCGTCGCGAAGCATGCGCAGGAACCAGGTACGGTCGTAGGCTGCTTCCGAAAGCTTGCGGTAGTTCAACAAGCCCATGTCTGGATCCGCGGTGTTCGAGAGCCACTCCATCAACGTGGGCAGCAAAATGGCCTGGATGCGAGCCTTGCGCGACTGGCCCGCGGCCAAAGAAGTCAGATGCTCGAAGGCTCTGTCCGGATGGCGATAGCCCAGCGCTGCCAGCTGCAGTAGGGCTGCCTCGCGCGACAGCTTGAGCTCGTCCGCCGACATCGATGCCACGGAATTGAGCAGCGGGCGATAGAACAAGCGCGAGTGGAGCTCAGAGATAAGCAGGCGAATCTTCCGGAGATGGATGTTCATCCGATCCGCCGCCGACTGGTGGCCCTGCGGGTGGAAACCCGAGTTGATGGCCAGCCACTCGAGCGCCGTGTTGTCATCCTTCGCCGGCAACGTATGTGTTCGGCGGAAACGCTCCAATTGGAGGCGGTGCTCCAGAAGACGAAGAAACTCGTAGGCCTCAATGAGCTGGGTGCCATCCTCGCGCCCTACGTACCCGGCGCGCACGAGTGCGGCGAGCGCATCGACCGTCGCGAGCGTGCGCAACGATTCATCCGAGCGACCGTGCACCAACTGGAGCAATTGGACTGCGAACTCTACATCGCGCAGACCGCCCTCCCCCAGTTTGAGCTCGCGAAGGCGCATCTCTTCCGGGACGTTCTCGAGCACGCGGCGGCGCATAGCCTGTACGTCTTCAACAAAGGACTCCCGTTGCGAGGCAGTCCACACCATGGGCCCGATCTGGCTCACATAATCCTTGCCTAGGGGTAGGTAGCCGGTCTGCGGTCGCGCCTTCAGTTGTGCCTGAAACTCCCAGGTCTCCGCCCACCGCTTGTAGTAGGCCACGTGCGAATCCAGAGTTCGGACGAGAGCGCCGGATTTTCCTTCCGGACGCAGGTTGGCGTCGACCTCGAAGAAGCAGGCCGAGCCGATTCGATTGAACTCCGATGCTAGGCGCGTAACCTTCGGCGTCGCCTCCGAGCCCACGAAGATAACGTCCACATCGGAGATATAGTTCAACTCCCCCGCGCCACACTTGCCCATCGCAATAACCGCCAGCTGTGCATCGAGGGGCTCGTCGCCATAGACCACACGGACCGCACCCGCGAGTGCGGCCGTCAAGGCGGCATCTGCGAGAGCCGTCGTCAGCCTGGTGACTTCACGAAACCCTACTCGTGGTTGCGGCCGCGACTGCCCCTTGCGGGAGTGGAATGTACCGGCGAGGTCATGGGCCGCGATGCGCATCATCAGCGTCCGGTATGCCACCTTGAGCGATGCTTTGTGGTCACCAGGGGATGCGCGGTAGGTGCCGGGCGATGTCAGCTCGGGGTTCGCCGTGTCTGGGCGGTCTGGTTGCTCTGCGTACGTCGCCGGTTCCGCCCCCACCTCGTCCAATAGTGTGTTCAGCATTTCCGTTGGGGTAGGCAACGGGCGTTGCAGTTCTTGCCAGGTCTCCGGGTGGGCGGCGAGGTGATCACCGAACGCCGAGGATCCGCCCAATAGGGCGAGCAGCCGAACTCGAAGGGTTTCGTCTTCACGCATCGCCGGCCCAATCTCAGGCGCTCCCTCAAAGATCCTCATCAACGTGTTGAGGGCCATGTCGGGATCACCGGTTCCGGCCAGTGTCCACAGCAGCTCCAGGGATTCCGGACTATCCCACTCGAGACGGGAAAGATCCTCCGCAGCAGTTGGCCGGGTAAGGCCGAGAGTCGCCGGGGACGGTACTGACACAGGACGCATGCTTCTCCTAGAAGTTCAGGTTGTTGCGCAATTCGAATGCGGTGATCTGTTGCTGGTACTCATGCCACTCGTCCCACTTTGCGCGCAGGAAGTATTCAAAGACGTGCTCGCCAAGGACCTCTGCCATGAATTCGGAGCGTTCAAACTCTCGGAGTGCTTGGTCCAAGCTGCTGGGCAGGTCCTTGTACCCCATCGCCCGGCGCTCACGGCGGGTCAACTGATGGACATTGTCCTCGGCCGGATCACCGAGCTCGTAGCCTTCCCTGATACCGCGCAATCCGGCGGCCAGGAGAACCGCATATCCCAGGTAGGGGTTCATCGCTGAGTCTAGAGAGCGGATCTCCACCCGCCGCGACATTTCCTTGGACAGGCGGTAGGTCGGTACTCGGACGAGGGCCGAGCGGTTGGACACGCCCCAGGTCACCGACCCCGGGGCTTCGCTGCCAAACATCAGGCGCTTGTAAGAGTTGGTCCACTGGTTGGTGATCGCCGTCATTTCCACTGCATGCTCAAGAATGCCGGCGATGAACTGCCGTCCCGTACTGGAGAGGGAAATCTCATCGTCGGGGTCGTGGAAGGCGTTGGAATCGCCTTCAAACAGGCTGAGGTGGGTGTGCATTCCCGATCCCGAGCGGTCTTCGAAAGGCTTGGGCATGAATGTGGCATGCACGCCTTGCTGGGAAGCCACCTCCTTGATGAGGTAGCGGAACGTCATGATGTGGTCTGCCATGGACAGCACATCAGCATGACGCAAGTCGATCTCCTGCTGCCCGGGTGAGGTTTCATGGTGGCTGAATTCCGTAGCGATGCCCATGGATTCCAGTGCATACATCGACCGGCGGCGAAAACTCGGGGCGTTATCGTGGGTGGCTTGGTCGAAGTAACCGCCGTTGTCGGTGGCAATGAGGTTGTTGATATCACGCGCATCCTCAAGGAGATAAAACTCGATCTCCGGTGAGGCCTTACACGTGAACCCTTCATTGGCCGCCTCTGTGACCTGCCGGCGCAGGATGTGGCGTGGATCCACCAGGGAAGGGTGCCCATCGGGCTGGGTAATGTCGCAGAACATGCGCGCTGACAACAGCTCTGGCTCTTCCTTATCGAAGGGCATGATCTGGAACGTTGAGGGATCCGGCATGGCGATAGTATCGGCCTCTGAGATACGGGAGAATCCCTCCACCGAGGAGCCATCGAAGCCAACACCTTCCTCGAAGGCAGATTCCAATTCGGAGGGGCTCATCACCACAGATTTCAACGCCCCCAGGATGTCAGTGAACCAGAGGCGAATGAAGCGGATATCGCGTTCTTCAACTGTACGAAGGACGAATTCGTGTTGGCTGTTCATGTTTTAAACCCTACCGCCGCGCACCGAAGCCGCGGCTGGGCGTTTGCTGTTTTGCCCCCGCAGCGTCACCTATCGGCCCAGTTGGCAAGAGTAACTCGGGGGCAAATTTTTTCGACCTTCCGAACCCTTGTCGCTGTCACATGCTTGAATGGCCCCATATCCAAACTGATGTACGAACAAAGATAGGAATGTGATTTCCATGAACACCAACCACGCAACACTGAGCAAGCAAGGACTCGACCTCATTATCCGAGCGGCCCAGCGAGGATGGTCTCCTAAGGATCTTCTTCACGTCGTGGGCAACTTTTGCCACCCACTCATTTATCGTGCCGCCGGCCACGTGCCCGCACAGATTAGTTCCACTGCGTTGCGCAAAGAGTGGTTGAGCCTCACTCCGCCTGCTTCGATGACCATGTCCACCGATGAACTGACGCGACTCATCGAAGCAACCATGTTGCTTCCCTTACTTCGTGACGTTGACGTGCTCGTGCCTGAGAGAAATAGCTCCCAGTCAGCGCATGGCAGCAAGGAGGATAAAATCCGCACCAAAATCTCCCACCTTCTGCGGAAGGCCGAATCCACTCCCTACGAGGAAGAAGCCAGTGCACTCATTGCCAAGGCACAAAGCCTGCGGCAACGACACCGGATCGATGGTGCTCTCGACGCTTCGCCCAGCTCCGTAGTTTCCACGCGCCTTCATATCAGTGCTCCCTATATCAAGCACAAGACCACACTTCTTAGCGTCATCGCGGATCGCAATGGATGCACTGTGCTGCAACTTCACCCCAAAGGGATCATCACAGTCTTCGGCGCTAAAGAGGACGTCCACCATGTCACCGACCTCTTCGCTTCACTTCTTCGGCAGTGTGAGTGGCACATGCACCACGGAGAACACGCGAAAAGCGCACGCCAAGACGGCAATGTTGCAGCTTTTCGCCGAAGCTTCATTTTGTCTTATGCCACCCGAATCGGTCAGCTCTTAGATGAGGCAAACACCACGCTGGGGCCACAAAGTACAGACGCGACGGCTTCCACAGCACGCAATCCGGGGGTTGGGCATGATGCAGTAGTCGTTGCCCACCACTCTTTATCAACGGTGGAAGATCGTCGGCGTAGCGCAGAAGCGGTAGTAGATCAGCTCTTTCCCAACGCCCGCACCATATCTTTAGCTATGGGGAGCCGAGCAGGCGTGTCCGCCGGGGCCTCCGCTGCGGAAAGGTCTCATTTAAGTGGTGATTCCTCAGGGCTGGCAGGACGTGCCCAACTCACTCGTTAGGGCGGGCTCAAAGGCTGGCACAAGTGCTCTAATGACTAGGTAAACTAGATGGAAGTGTAGAGGTTTTGTGCCTCCTCTTTAAATTTTCGCTCCCCGACGAAGGTGTGTACATGTCTCCGAAGACGTTCCTTGAAATCGAAGCCAAGTTCGCCGTGGATGAAGCCACGCCGGCGCCCGATCTCACCAACCTCGACGAGGTTGCCCGAGTAGCAGAAACCCGCCACCAATCATTGTCGGCGATCTATTACGACACGGAGGACCTTCGCCTTACCCACGCCAAGATCACGCTGCGCCGTCGCACCGGTGGAAATGATGACGGTTGGCACATCAAGATCCCCGGTGCCGAAGGCCGCACCGAAATTCGTGCCGAACTCGGCGAACCAATTGATGGCAAGTACGAGGTTCCCGCCGAGCTTCTCCACCAGGTTCGCTCAGTGATCCGCAATCATCCGCTGGAGCCCATTGCGCAGGTCGACAACAACCGCACCGAATTGCTCCTTGTCAACGCCGATGACCAGCCGGTCGCTGAGTTCTGTGATGACCATGTCACCGCCTTCTCCTTCCTTCCGGGTGGCTCCCAGAGCACCTGGCGTGAGTGGGAAGTCGAGCTCGCTGGGGAACTCCCTGGATCCAAGGAAGGCAGCGCTCTACTGCGGCACGCCACTTCCCTACTGATTAGCTCTGGGGCTCGGATTTCTTCCTCGCCGTCCAAGTTGAAGTCGGCATTGGGTGAATCCGTCAATAATGTCGAGCTTCCCCCGTCGCTTGCCACGTCCAACGTGGAACCGGGCTCACCCGCGGCAGCGGTTGTTGACGCATTGAAAGCCAACCGGGACAAGCTCGTCGAATATGATCCACGGGTTCGCCGCGATGAGTGGGATTCGGTTCACCAAATGCGCGTTGCTACCCGTGAACTGCGCAGCCACCTGCAGACCTTCCACGGCATTGTGGTGGGCCCCGAAATCGAGCGCATTGAGTCAGACCTGAAGGAACTTGCGGCCATGTTGGGCGTCGCCCGTGACGCCGAGGTCGTGGAGGAACGTTGGCAGAACCTCCTCGCGTCCGAGGATTCCGACGTCCTTGATGAAGCCACCCGCGAACACATTGCTCACGACATGGGCCGCGCCTACCGCCGCGCGCATCGCCGAGTCATCGCCGCGCTCGATTCCGATCAATACTTGGCTCTGCTCGATGCATTGGATGCCTTCCTCTCCGACCCGCCGGTTGCTGGTGAAGACACGCCCGCTGACGCCGACAGCACCTCTGCCAGCGGCGAGGCGGAAGACTCTGCGGTCGACGATTCGGCGTCCGCTGCCCCCACCGAAGAAAAAGAGGAAGAACAGGAGTCAGCGAAGGACTACGAGCCGAAGCACGCCAAGCCTGATGAGGACGAAGAGCCCCACGATCTTGATACGGTGATGGCCCTGCACCTCAAGCAGGCTTATGACAAGCTGGTCAAGCGCCACAAGAAGGCAGTCTCCAACTGGGATAATACCGAGCTGACGCTGCACGAACGTGAAGAGTATTTCCACGATATGCGCAAGGCAGCAAAGAAACTGCGCTATGCGGCGGAGGCAGCTGGTTCCGCAACCTCGTTGAAGACGAAGAGCCTCTACAAGGCTTGCAAACAGATGCAGTCAGTCTTGGGAGACTTCCAGGATTCGGTGACCTCTCGCGACAAGCTGCTCGAACTGGCAGAGACCGCGCGCCGCCGAGGCGAGGACACCTTTGGCTATGGTCTGCTCTACCAGCGTGAGCGCGCCATCGGTTTGGAAGCGCTCAACGCCTACTCGGAGAGCTTCAAGGCCATCAAGTCTGCGTTCAAGCCGCTGCGCAAGAAGCTGCGTTAATTCCTCCCCGCTGGGCGCGCTGCAGCGCCCGACAGGTGGAACAAACTTTTCAACGGCCCACTCCGTCGCGTTTCTCGCGAGGGGGTGGGCCGTTGGCTTTGAGCTACCGTCGCTCAATGGGGCGTCCTGCAGGAGTCCTGCAGGACTTTAGTAATCGTCTTCAGCAGCGTCCTCGGCATCAGCCGCAGCAGTGCGGGCTTGCGCGATTTCGATGGCGCGCTCGGCTTCCTCGCGGGAATCATAGGGGCCCATGCGGTTCTCCCAACCAGACACCTTGCCCTGGGTCACCTCACCGGTGGACGGGTCGTAGAACCACTTGTTATCAGCCTCGGCCATTGTTTTCTCCATTCTTTTAGGCGCTCGATCAGTGCACCCCACACTACAGACCGCCCATCGACTACGCCCGTTAGAATAGATAGGTCACCTACCTCCTGCCCCGTTTACAGGCAGGATCTCGCCACCAGCAAAGGAGAACCTTCCCGATGCCCCTGTGGACTGCCCCTTCGACCCCGGCCGTCGACCGCGTTCGCGCCGCGCACAGCGACAACATCGGCGCCGAGCCGGCGCATGTCGCCAGTGCCCCAGCCACCTGGGCACTCATCGGCGAGCACATCGACCACTACGGCGGCATCACCATCATGGGCCTGGCTGATCTCCGCGCAGCGGTAGCTGTAAGCCCTCGCAGCGATGGCATCGTCAACGTTCGGCTCGAGCACACCAACGGCGAGACCCTTGAGGACCAGATTTCGCTGGAGAAAGTCTCCTCCCTCGCCGCGGAACAGCAGCCCGGCGTCGATTCCGAAGGCCAGCCCATCGAGCCCCCAGCGCCCGAGGGCGCCATCGCAGCGCGCCTCGGCGGCATCATCTACACCATGATCAACCGCCAGCTCCTCACCCGCGAGACCGCCGGCGCCGACATCACAGTGGTCAACGATATCCCAGATTCGGCTGGGCTCGGAGCCGCCGCAGCCATTGATATCGCGACCGCTTTGGCCTTGCTCGGCGGCGCGGACGATCTGCACGACGCTCCTCTTCGCGCCCGGATCGCAGAGGTATGCTCCCAAGCCGTCGGCACCTTCGCCCGCTTCCCTGCGCTGCGCGCCCGCCACTCCGCCGCACTGCGTGGCGCGGGTGACTCCATTACCATCATCGACTACGCCGACGGTTCCGTCACCCAGGCACCGCACGTGGTCAACAAGGACATTGCTGCTTTTGCCCTCGCCGTCCCCGGTGACTTCGATTCCGCTGAGGCTGTTGCCGAGATCCGCGCCCGCGAGCGTTTCATTGACGCCGCCTGCCGCGCCTTCGGCACTGCATCGCTGCGCCTCCTGCCGGATGCGCCCCAGCGTGTCCTCGAGTGGCTCGCCGCCGTCCACAAGGTGCACGGCCCCGAAAACCAGCCCACCATCGACCAAGCCACAGCATGGCTGACTTTCTACTCGGAAGAAACCGAGCGAGCCGAAAGAATTGCCCGCGCCTTGCGCTCACGCCGCGGCACCGAGCTCTTCCCGCTGCTGACCCAATCGCAGTCGGCCTTGGCCACGGTCTATGGCTTCAACTCTGCGGAAAAACTCGCACAACTGGCCACCGCTCGTGGCGCCGTCGCCGCGCGCTCCGCCCACGCCGGGACGTCGACCGCGGTTATTGCTTATGTCCCAAGCACCAAGGCCCCGAACTTCGCGGCCGACCTCGCCGAGGACGGCCTGCTTGTCGTCCCCCTATCGGCCGGAGCCCCCGCCATTACCGAGGATTAATCCGCCGGCCACGCAAAGAGCACATCGCGCTCGGCAACATCGGCCTTAACCAGCGAGACGGTAGTCTCGCTGCCGGTGGGCGGTTGCCCCACGGCCACTCCAATCACCGGCGGATCCAGCACGACGAGACGCGCTTTCTCGCGCTTTTCTCCGCCGTCGACAACCACGGCTTCAAAATTGGTGCCGACCCACGGTGCCAAGACCGTAGCCTCTGTCAGGTTGAGACACGCCTTATCCACTTGGGAGGCGAGCTGCGAGGTCGAGCACATCGTGGAAATGACATCCCCGGCGCGCTCGCGTACCCACTCCGGCACCTCATAGCCACCGCTCAGCGCCAAGCACACCTCCGTGGCAAATCGGTCGATGAGGCGGCGCAGCGGGGCAGTCACGTGCGCATAGTATCCGCCGATTCCCGCATGCACGTCCGCCTCACCGTCCTCCAGCCACACGTAGTCCGCCCCGCGCAAAAGGCGCTGGGCCTCGCGCATCACCGCCATGCCACGCGGTGAATCCGCGTCCACGGAATGGAGGAATTCCGAAATGCTGCTCTCCCCCAACTCAAAGCCCAGAGCCTCAGCCTCGGTGCGAAACGTTGCCTCAGCTTCCGGCGTGGCTGCAGAGAGCGTGCGCAGGAACCCCACTCCGTGTTCTTCCATCAATCGGCCCGCGCACATTCCGGTAAGCAACGAGATTTCGGAGTTATAGTCCATCACCTCATAGCGCGGCTCCATCACCAGCTCGTAGTGCCCCTTCTCCGCATCATTCGTCTCGGATACGCGCTGCGAGGGAAGGCGCAGGTTGATCGCCTCGCGGCGCAGCGAGGAAGCCTGGCGCAGCTTGCCCACCTCCGGCAGCAGGGCGATAGAAGAATGCAAAGTGCCATTCTCCAGGTCCGCATGGGCCTGGTCGTAGTCCAGCCGGGCGCGGCTGCGCACGAGTGCGCGCTCCACCGAGAAGTCCTCCACCTCACCCGCGGTGTCGAGGTCGAAGGTCCAGAGGACGGCGGGGCGGTCGACGTCGGCAAGCAGCGAGGCCCTATCCTCTGAGAGCTCCGCCGGGTGTAACCGCGCCGGCTCATCGGGCAGGTAGATGGTCTGGCCGCGCGTCAGGGATTCGGTCTCCAGCTCGGAGCCCGGTTCGATGAAAGCGCCAACATCGGCAATGGCGTACAGCACGCGGTAGCCGCCATCGCGGGCTTCGATGAAGACGGCCTGGTCCAAGTCCATGGAGCCGGCCGGATCAATAGTCACCAGCGGGATGTCGCGGGCATCGCGGCGCTGCTCGGCGTAACGATCCTGCGCGGACGCGGCCTGCGCGGTGACTTCTCCTGGGAAGTCGGTGGGAACGGAGAATTCCTCGGCGATGGGGCGAAAGTCCAGGGGCGCGGCATACAGCTTCATGCCGTCCCATTGTTCCAAAAAATAAAGATATGGGCGCGAATGAGCCAACCTATAAGCCGGATTCTGTGCCGCGCACCAAGGCGCGGTGGTAAACATCCATCCAGGCCAACCGTTGCCAGTTGGCTCAAGCAGCTACCTTCAGGCTTCGACGAGCAGCCTACTAACGCCTGATCGGGCCCGCTTTCCAGCGGGCCGTGATGCCTTGCTCCCAGTGGGGTTTACCCAGCCACCGCCATCGCTGACGGTGCTGGTGCGCTCTTACCGCACCCTTTCACCCTTACCGCTTGCCTATCGCCACACCGAAGCGAAGCGAAAGGCGCGGCGGTCTACTTTCTGTTGCACTTTCCCGCGGGTCACCCCGGGTTGCTGTTAGCAACCACCGTGCTCTGTGGAGTCCGGACTTTCCTCGGCCCGCGCCTAGCCCCAGAAAGGGGCCGGTTCGACGGAACGCGTTTACCCGGTCGGCTCATTCGCGCCTGTTAGTTTATCGCAGCGCGCCCAGATGCCCCACATCGTTAAATCGGTGCAGGGTGCTACCGCCATCGAAGAACTCAACTTCGCTCAGCGAAGCCAGCTCCAGGAACAGATGGTTGGGGGTCTGCGGTCCAGAGTCGAGCGCTTGGCGCACGAAGGACTTGATGGGGTTGACGTGGGAGACCACGAGCACGGTTTGCCCCGCATAGCGCTGCTGCAGCTCGCGGCGGGCGGCGCTGACACGACGGTGCACGGCGCGCAGGGACTCCCCACCCGGGCAGGCCACGGACGTATCCTTCAGCCAACGCGCGTGGAGCTCGGGGTCGGCGGCATCGGCCTCGGCAAAGGTCTTGCCTTCCCAGCGCCCAAAGTCCACCTCGATGAGGTCCTCAACGGTCTCCACCCGCAGGTCCCGGCCCTCCACCACGGCCGCGGCTGTTTGCTGGCAGCGGCGCAGCGGCGAGCACACTACGGCATCGATGTGGGTATCCGCTAGGGCTTGGGCGGCGGCGAGCGCCTGCTTCTTGCCCAGCTCGGTGAGCTCGGGGTTTGCGCGCCCGGAGTATTGCTTGGCGGCGGACATCGCTGTCTGCCCGTGGCGCAGCAGGATGAAGCGTGTGGCCGGGCCACACTCAGGGCGCCAGTCGGCCGCGGTCGATGACGCCGCGCTTGACGACGCCTCCCCCGCCTCCCCGCCAGGTTCTACACCGCCCGCCGCATCGACCGCAGCGCCGGCTTCAGCGGCGTCGCCGGCCCCCATATCGAGGATGCCCACGGGCTCGCCCTTCGCGGCGGCGTCCATAGCGACGTTGGAGAGCTCATCGGCCACCGAGTTCTTGGCGCGCGGTACCCACTCGAGGCTAAAACGCGGAATCTGGTTGAGCAGGCGGCGCGCCTCGATGGCGAGCTTCTGCATGTCCGGATGCTTGATCTTCCAGCGCCCGTTCATCTGCTCCACCACGAGCTTGGAGTCCATGTAAAACTCCACCTCGTCCGCGCCCAGTTCCACCGCGGCCTCGAGGCCGCGCAGCAGGCCGTGGTATTCGGCCACGTTATTAGTGGACTTCTGCCCCACGACGTAGGCGATTTCCCTAAGCAGCTGCGAGCGGTCCTCGTTGTAGACTGCAGTGCCAGAACCGGCGATCCCGGGGTTGCCGCGGGAGCCGCCGTCAGCGAAGATGACTAACTTCATGAGGCCGGGCGTACCAGGTAGGAGCCGCAATCAGAGCACTGCGGGACCTCGTCGGCCGCAGCGTTGCGCACCGCGTTCTGCTCGGCCGGCGGCAGAATGATGAAGCACCCGCCGCAGCCGCGCCCGGTGAAGGCAGCGGCACCCACACCGTTTTCTTCGCGCACGGTCTCGTACTCTTCCAAGACATCCGCGGGCAGCTGCTCGCGCAGCTCGCCGATGCGCACCTGCGGATCCGGCCGGTTCGCCGCGGCCTCCTGGGCGGCCTCGGCCGCGCGCTTGAGTACTTCGAGCTTGCGCTCCGAATCGGAGACCTTCGCGCCGTGGACATCCAGGTTGGCGCGCAAAGCATGGATTTCGTTGTGGGCTTCCTGCAGTTCGCTCATGAGATCCGCGATGCGGGACTTAGCCGCATAGAGATCGTGTTCCAGGTCCTTGCGGGTCTCCGGGTCGGTCGCGGCGCCGAGCTGGGCCTTATCGTCGCGCTCGCGCTGGCGCAGCTTGCGCTCGTCGGCCTGGATGCGCAGGATCTCCATCTCCATGTCATCGACGGCGAGCTGGGCGGAGCCGGAGGCGTCGATAAGCCTGGCGTGTGCGGCCTGCGCCTTCTCGTATTCCTCTTGCTCCGGGATGGTGGAGGTTCCACCGTGCGCCTGGGAGCGCTCGAGGGTCGCCAGCTCCAGCAAGATGCTCTGCAGATCCTGTGACAGTTTCATTTAGTTCTCCTTATGCGCAGAAATCGTCCATGGGTCGGTGCGGACATCGATGATCTCGGTGTTCACGCGCAATGCGTTCTCCACAATATCGCGCGCCTGGGTGGTCCAGGGAAACTCGCTGGCCCAGTGAGCGGTATCGACCACGGCTGGACCTTCAGGATGGGCCAGATGCGCAGCGCGCAGATGTTCATCTACCGGGTGGTGGCGCAGATCGGAGGTGACGTAGACGTCCACGCCGAGCGCTGCTGCCTGGTCCAGGAAGGAGTCACCCGAGCCACTGGAGACGGCCACGCGCTTCACCACGCGCTCCGGATCACCGGCCGCGCGCACTCCCCATTCGGTTTCTGGGAGGGCATCGGCCACGCGCTGGGTGAATTCCCGCAGCGTCATGGGTTGCTCAAGCTCGCCCACGCGCCCCAGGCCCAGCGCCTCGTCGAGGTTCTCGTAGGGCTCGACAGGGACGATGGGGCGGCCGGGCGTGATGCCGACGAGTTCGGCCAGCTTGTCGTTGACACCCGGGCGCGCCTTATCCGCGTTGGTGTGCGCTGCCAGGAGGGCCACACCGTTGCGGATAAGAGTGTGAATGACCTTGCCCTTCGGGGTATCCGCCGCCACCGAGGTCACCCCGCGAAGCAGCAGCGGGTGATGCACCACGAGCATCTGCGCGCCGAGCTCCACGGCCTTATCTGCCACCTCCTGGGTGCAGTCCAACGCGAAGGCCACGGTGCGCACCTCGTCCGCGGGGTCACCGCACACCAGGCCGACTGCATCCCACGACTCAGCGAGCTGCGGCGGGTAGGCCCCGTGGATAACGCGGCGGATCTCGCCGACGGTCGTGTGTTCTGCCATCTCGTTTGCTCCTTATACGGCTTCAGGTTTCACGTCAGTCGCGTCGCTGCTATATCCTAGCTTTCGTTCGTCAGCGCACCCCTCTAGCTTAAGGAGCCTTTGCATGACGCCTCCGGAGAACGACAACCAGCTCCACATCGTCTTCGTGTGCACGGGCAATATTTGCCGCTCACCAATGGCGGAAGTCATTACCCGTGATGCCATGGAGACCGACATGCTCGATCTCCTCGCCCGCGTGGACTCCTGCGGCCTCGGCGGCTGGCACGTGGGCCAGGGCGCTGATGAGCGCGCTGTGGCTGAGCTGCGCCGCGGCGGGCACGATGGCGCTGGCCACCAGGCCGCCCAGCTGGGTCCGGAGCACATGGACGCGGACCTGTTCGTGGCCATGGATACCGGCCACCGCGATGCCCTTATCGAGCGCGGCATCCCGAAGGACAAGGTGCGCCTCATGCGCAGTTTCGACCCGAATTCTCCGGAGGACGCCATCGTGGAGGATCCGTTCTACGGCACGGAGGAGGACTTCGCCCGTACCCGCGAAGAGATCGACGCCGCCGTTCCAGGTCTGCTCGAGTGGATTAAGACGAACCACGGCTAGATAATCTTTTGCGGCTACTAGACTGATCATCATGCTCAAGACATTCCTCAAGCCTGGGTGGGTGCTCTTTCTCATCTTCATCGTCGCCTTTTCCTATTTGTCTTTCACGGTGCTCGCACCGTGGCAGCTGAATAAAGACGACCAGATTGTGGAGCGCAACCACCTCATTGAGGAGGCCTATGACTCCGACCCCCAGCCGGTCACCGAGGTCTTTTCCACCGATGGCTCCCTGCGCAAGGAGTGGGAACGCGCGGAGCTGACCGGCCACTACCTTCCGGAGGATGAGGTGCTCTTGCGCCTGCGCCCGGTGGAGTCCGCTCCGGGCTTCCAGTCGCTGGTTCCCTTTGAGACCGACTCCGGCGAGACTTTCCTGGTCAACCGCGGCTGGGTACCCACGGATGAGGGCAATTCCGTTCCCCACATCGATCCGGCCCCCTCGGAGAGGGTGACCATCGTGGGCATGGCGCGCTACAACGAGCGCGAGCACACCTCCGCCCCCATTGAGGAACAGGGCTACACGCAGGTCTACTCCATCAATACGGAGCAGATTGCAGAGCTTGTCGACGTCCCCCTCGCCCACGACTACCTCCAACTCTCCCCCGAGCAGCCAGGTGAGCTGCATGCGCTGCCGGTTCCAAAGTTAGACCGCGGCAACCACTTGTCCTATGGCTACCAGTGGATTGCCTTCGGCGTGATGGCGCCACTGGGCTTTGCGTATTTCGTGTGGTCCGAGATTCGGGAGCGCCGCCGCGCCCGTGAGGAAGAGGCCCTGATGGCTGAGGCCACTGCGGCAGCTATTGGCACCGGCGCCGGCTCCCCCGATGCGACTGCGGACACTGAGGCCTTAGAGCTTGACCACGAGGAGACCTCCAACAAGCACCCTGATGCTACGAAGCCTGCTGCCCCGCCTTCGACGCCAGCAACTACCTCGCAGCCTTCGCGCCGCTCCCGCTCGCGCTATGGCTCTGCCAAGCCGGACTTCTACGAGAAGATCCGTGAGCGCGGTCAGGAGCGCTACTAGCCTCGACCCCCAAAGGGGACGATCATGAACGCGATTGCGTGGACGCGAGAAGCGACCGAAACCGAGATTGCCGACAGTATTCTTGAAGCCGCTGGCTGCACCGCTGAGAACTGCGTTCCCAACTGGGACGAAGACATGCCAGAAGCAGTGTGGCCAATCAACGGTAGTGAAGAAGAATGTCTCCGAATCGGCAAGCAGGCAAACGGACTCTACTGTGTCAGGATCTTCTCCATGAGATTCTATCCAGGGCACTGCCAAGGCATCTATGGTGACGAATATCGCAAAGAAAACGTCGCACTCAACCGGATCAATCTCCGCGAGTGGCCAGGCGAACACTAAGACAAACGGTGCCCACCTTATGTTGGTGGGCACCGTAAATTCATCGCCATAAGCTAAACGCAATCACAAACGGGACAGAACATGACCGCAGCAATCTTTCTCCAGACGCTACTAAATATGGGTCAATGCGGATACCGATGCACCTTCCTGTGCTCGAACCAGGCCCAAATCAAAGAAGCCAAGAACAACAGTGGCGTAACCCACGCCAGACGATGCCACCAATGTGCTCCAAAGTATGATTCATCAGCACTTAGTCCTGCTAGATAATTGATTACAAGCGTTGCGATGAACAGCACTACAACGACAGTAACGCTCGACCAGTAGGCTGCGCTTTTCTGTTTACGCGTCAATGCCATCCTCCTCAATACATGTTTGCTGTTTTAGCGCGGGTTTGTGTGGTTAATCGTCTCCCTCACCCGGATTACATCGTTCGGCTATTGTTCTAGGAAGTCCAACATCAGGGCGCCAATCCTCCAAGTTCCAACTAGGCTTAACTCGGGCGACTTGAGATAGCGGGTGACACACAAACTGGTTGTGGAGGCTTCCAGTATCCGCAACCCCCTTGGATTTTGCTTCATTCCAACCTGCAGTTTCAGGGATTGGTGACCGCATTGCCCTTCCCAAGACCGTAGGAAAGACCTTGTATCGCGTACCTTCGGGCTGTTTTACAATGTCCACACGGTCGATTAGGGACAGTCCAAAAGCAGCCCTGATTGGTTCATCATTACTTTCGGCGGCTGCACGCTCCGCAACTTGGTTGGAGGGAAGATCAACGACCGTCACCACAGTGTCTTCGACCTCAAATTCAAGGCCAGCTGGTGCGACTGCGTAGAGCCCCACTTCACCGCCAGGTTTTACTACTTCAAGGAAGTTGGAATCGCCCAGCAGGTTTACTTTGGTTCCGGCTGGCCCCTCAATGCGAAAGCTATCCCCCGCCTTCAGTTGCGCCTCTGTTTCGCCACCACTGGAATCGGTGTTAGCTCCAATCACTGACACATCGCTCCCCTCTACGGGAACGTATTTGTTTACCTCATCTGCGGAAGCCTGCACTGAAAATGTCGAACTCAGTGCAAACAATGCCGTGGCGCTCACGCACGTCAGCCCCTTTTTTAACATGATGACCTCTTTTCCAGATTTCCAAGATGCCCGGCTCGTCACCGGCTTACCTCAAACCTACGGCTAATGAAAAATGTAGTCAATAACTATTTGCTAACAATGATCATTCATCTGCATAAACATCATCTACATAAACACTGGTCACGCTTTTGTGACCTAATTCATTTTCGTAAGCATTAGTTCCACTTGTACATGGAGCACCGTTACGCATCCGTACATTCGTAGAGGGGAGTGGATATCGAATTGGGGCGAGTGGCAGCCTTTTGAGGTATACCCAACCGAACACTCCACGGGCATTGCCGGCCAAATCATCGGCTACGCCCGCGTCAGCACTACCGACCAAAACCCCGAACGCCAACACACCCAACTCAAAGCAGCCGGAGCAGTCCGCATCTACACCGACCATCGGCTTAAGGGACATTTCGTGTGGATAAACCGATACGGATTCCCGGGGCAGCCTGGGATAATGCGGTGATCTTGATTTTGGATCGATTCCAACAGCCCGATCTGTGAAATCAACACCAGATAGTCCTAGGTCTGTGATAGGAGGACTGCAGCTGGTGCGGTAAGGCCAATTCCTATGGCTAATAGGAATCGACCGTCATGTGACATGTGCGGGCACGGACTGGTTAAGAACGGCAAAACCGCGGCAGGAACCCAACGCTGGCTATGTCCTAACTGCAGCGTTTCATCGATTAATACCCGCGCACACACCAGCGAGATACGCCACTTCAAAATCTTTATTGACTGGATTCTCTCCGGTGAATCCGCAGACCATTTAGCCACACGCCTTGGGGTAACAAGGCGGACTTTAACCCGGTGGTTCAAGCTGCTGTGGTTTGTCACCGTGCCAACCGCTACAGACCCCTATCGGGTTTACGACCAGGTCTTTATCGACGGCACCTACTTCCACAAGAAATGCCTGCTTGTAGCCTGCACCAATACACACGTCATCGCCTGGCACTGGTGCCTGCGTGAAAGCTCATACGAGTACCTGAAACTGCTCGACAAAATCGCGCAACCACTCATCGTCACCACCGACGGGTCAGGCGGAGCACTCAAGGCACTGCGTATCAAATGGCCCGACGTTGCCATCCAGCGCTGCCTAGTCCACGTCCAGCGCAACACTTTCGCTGATATCAGCCGCAACCCGATTCACCCAGCCCATAAAGCAATCCGGAAACTGGGCTACATGCTCGTCCAGGTACACAACCGTGAAGATGCTGCACGGTTTACTACTGCAGTCCACCACACCCGCATCACCTTTGCTGA
>NZ_KV813947.1:79675-109624 GCF_001813755.1 Corynebacterium sp. HMSC074H12 | reverse complement strand
GCACCTACCGCAGTGCTATACCGGCAGGCCAAGTGCCGAAATGGGTCAGCGCCAACCAGAAATGGTGGTACACCCACCGCAACGCCCGTAAGGCTCTAAAACGGCTAGAAAAACTCATCCACGCAGGACAATTATTTACCTTCCTTGACCCGCCTGAAGGTGTCACACAGGACTTAAAAGCCACCACAAACCTGCTGGAAGGCGGCATCAACAAACAGCTCAAAGACTTAGCGGGCAATCATCGTGGCATGTTCGATGAGCATCAGCGCATCACCATGGACTGGTGGCTCTACACCCACACCGAAGACCCGGTAGCGCCACTGGAGTTAGCCAAGCAACAAGACTTCGGACGCCAAGGAGAAAAAGCCGCACGCGCAGCCTGGGCACAAGAAGAACGTAAACGACGCGGCCACCCCGACGGGCGACCCGCCACATTCGATACCGGCATCGACAATGAGTGGAACCCCAGCTTAGGCGTAAGAAAAGGATGGGCCGGACGCGCCTAAATCCACACGAAATGTCCCTTAACGCGACACGCCGCAAATCCACACGAAATGTCCCTTAAGCCCGACCATCAAAGCGGCCCTCAACCCCTAGAGCACCGGCCTCCGAGCACGACGAAACCCCTCTCCGACTTAACGGAAAGGGGTTTCATTTGGTGCGGCCTGAGGGGATCGAACCCCCGACCTACTGGGTGTAAACCAGTTGCTCTTCCAGCTGAGCTAAAGCCGCAGTGCACTTGGTGTGCTCGAACAAGATTAGCCCATGGGCACCCGCAGCAACAAATCGGGGTGTGATTCGCCGCTGCGAATGCCGCGTGAGCAGGTACATCCTGCGATTATTCCTTAGGGCTTCTTGGTGTAGCCGCGGGCCACGAGGCAGGACCCCTGCCACTCGCCGAGGCGCTCGGCCTTGGTCTGTACGAGGCCGGCCAATTGTGCAGATTCGGAGATCTCGCCTGGCTCCAAGTTGCCTGGCTTTCCAGCTCCTGGGGTCAGCAGCCAGATGCGGCCGGAATCGCCCAAGGGACGGGTGGCATCCACCAGCCCATCGACCAAGTCGCCGTCCTCCGCGCGCCACCACAGCAGCACAAGGTCGCACAACTCGTCGGTCTCTTCCTCGAGGAAGTCCTCCCCCAACACGTCCTCGATGGACTCAGAAATCGTGGAGTCACAGTCTTCGTCCCAACCAAGTTCTAGGGCAATCTGGCCCTCCTCGATGCCGAGCTTGGCTGCGAATCCCGTCACTCGTTGAGTTCCTTCCGATGAAGTAGTTGATGTCATGCAGAGTATTTTAACGTCTACGGTGCACTTTTTCGCGTCAAACCTCCCCCGTTCCTCCCCAGAGGTGGACATTTTCCCCCATAAAACCACCCGTGGGGGCCTCCGAGTGACCCACCGCGAAAGGGGCGCGTATCCTAGAGCAAGATCTGTGTACTACGACCCAGGAGGATTTAATGGCCGACTTGGACGCCCACAACGGCGACTCCAACTTTCCCATCGTTCGCGATGGCGTGGCAGCATACCTGCATGACTCCGACCCCGAGGAGACCCGCGAGTGGATGGACTCCCTCGACGGTCTTCTAGATTCTTCCGATCCGGAGCGCGCCCGCTACCTCATGCTGCGCCTTCTTGAGCGCGCTACCGCCAAGCGCGTGCCGTTGCCGTCGCTGACGTCCTCGGATTTTGTTAACACCATCCCTACCTCCCTGGAGCCAGAGTTCCCGGGCGATGAGGAGTTGGAGAAGCGCTACCGCCGCTGGATCCGCTGGAACGCGGCCATCATGGTGCACCGCGCACAGCGCCCGGGCATCGGCGTCGGTGGCCACATCTCCACCTACGCAGGCGCTGCCCCGCTGTATGAGGTGGGCCTGAACCACTTCTTCAAGGGCAAGGATGATCCCTCCGGCGGCGACCAGGTCTTCTTCCAAGGCCACGCCTCCCCGGGTGTCTACGCCCGCGCCTTCATGGAGGGCCGCCTGAGCGAGGAAGACCTCGATGGCTTCCGCCAGGAGCACTCCCGCGGCGAGGGCAATGGTCTGCCGTCCTACCCGCACCCACGCCTGATGCCGGACTTCTGGGAGTTTCCCACCGTGTCCATGGGCCTGGGCCCCATCAACGCTATCTACCAGGCACGCTTCAATAAGTACCTGGAAACCCGCGGCATCAAGGACACCTCCAAGCAGCATGTCTGGGCCTTCCTCGGCGACGGCGAGATGGATGAGCCGGAGTCCCGTGGTCTGCTGCAGATGGCTTCCCTCTATGAGCTGGATAACCTGACCTTCGTGGTGAACTGTAACCTGCAGCGTCTCGATGGTCCGGTGCGCGGTAACACCCAGATCATTCAGGAGCTGGAGTCCTTCTTCCGCGGTGCCGGCTGGTCCGTCATCAAGATTGTCTGGGGCCGCGGCTGGGACAAGCTGCTGGAAGCCGACAAGGACGGCGCCCTGGTCAACATCATGAACACCACGTCTGATGGTGACTACCAGACCTTCAAGGCTAACGACGGCGCCTACGTGCGCGAGCACTTCTTCGGCCGCGATGAGCGCACGCTCAAGCTGGTGGAGGACATGTCCGATGATGAGATTTGGGCACTGCGCCGCGGTGGCCACGACTACCGCAAGATCTACGCCGCATACGACAAGGCGTTGAGCTACGCGGGCACCGGCCGCCCGACGGTCATCCTGGCCCACACCATTAAGGGCTACGGCCTGGGCCACAACTTCGAGGGCCGCAACGCTACCCACCAGATGAAGAAGCTGACGCTGGAGGATCTCAAGCTCTTCCGCGATAAGCAGGGCATCCCGATCAGCGACGAGCAGCTCGAGGCCGATCCGTACCTGCCGCCGTACTACCACCCGGGCAAGGATGCTCCGGAGATCAAGTACATGCTGGAGCGTCGTAAAGAGCTGGGCGGCTTCCTGCCGGAGCGCCGCGAGAACTTCGAGACGCTGACCACCCCGGATCTGTCCAAGCTGCGCTCGGTCCGCAAGGGTTCCGGCAAGCAGGACGTCGCCACCACCATGGCGCTGGTGCGTACCTTCAAGGAGCTCATGCGCGACAAGGAGCTGGGCAAGCGCGTCGTGCCGATCATTCCGGATGAGGCCCGCACCTTCGGTATGGACTCCTGGTTCCCCACCCTGAAGATTTGGAACCCGCGTGGCCAGAATTACGTCCCGGTGGACCACGACCTCATGCTCTCCTACCGCGAGGCCACGGATGGTCAGATTCTGCACGAGGGCATTTCCGAGGCCGGTGCCGCAGCCTCCTTCACCGCAGCTGCTACCTCCTACGCCACCCAGGGCGAGGCGATGATTCCGCTGTACATCTTCTACTCGATGTTCGGTTTCCAGCGCACCGGCGATGCCTTCTGGGCTGCTGCCGACCAGCTGGGCCGCGGCTTCATCATCGGTGCTACCGCCGGCCGCACCACCCTGACCGGTGAGGGCCTGCAGCACATGGACGGCCACTCCCCGATCTTGGCGTCGACCAACCCGGCCGTGGAGGTCTACGACCCGGCCTTCGGCTACGAGATCGCTCACCTGGTTCCGCGCGGTATTGAGCGCATGTACGGCGAGGACAACGAGCCGATCATGTACTACATCACCGTGTACAACGAGCCGGTCAAGCAGCCTGCTGAGCCGGAGAACCTCGACGTCGAGGGCCTGCACAAGGGCATCTACCACTACAACACCGCCGAGTCCGGCTCCATCCCAGCCAACATCCTGGCCTCCGGTGTGGGCATGTACGAGGCCCTGCGCGCCCAGGAGATCCTGGCTGAGGACTTCGATGTCAAGGCTTCGCTGTTCTCCGTCACCTCGTGGGTCAACCTGGCTCGCGACGGCGCCGCCCGTAACCAGGAGGCACTGCGCAAGGGCACGGAGCCGACCGAGGCTTTCGCTACCTCCCAGCTCAAGGGCTTCGAGGGCCCGTTCGTCGGTGTCTCCGACTTCGCTACGGACCTGCAGGAGCAGATTCGCCCCTACGTCCCGGGCGACTACATCGTCCTGGGCGCAGATGGCTTCGGATTCTCCGATACCCGCGAAGGCGCTCGCCGCTACTTCAACATCGACGCCGAGTCCATCGTCGTCGCCGTCCTCGAGGGCCTGGCCCGCGAGGGTAAGGTGGAGCGCAGCACCGTGGAGAAGGCAGCTCGTGAGCTGAAGCTCGACGACCCGACCGCCACCATCTCCACCTCCTCCGACGAGGATTAAGGCTGATGAGGATTAAGGCTTAGGGCTTAACAGCCCCAAGCCCTCCGGCCCCTTCTGCCCCATTGTGGGCAGGAGGGGCATTCTTCTTACCTAAACCGAGGGGCGGCAACTGTCGTTGTTGCCAAAGTTCTGGCCAGATCTTGAATCAGAGGCTCTAACTTTGGCAGAACGGGCAGTTCGACCACCACAGGAGGCTCAGCCACCGCCAACAAAAGGCCCTGCCGCCGTCGACAAAGGACTTAGCCGGCATTAGCGCGGCTTAGTCGCCATCGAGCACGCGATCGAGGACCCGGCCCAAGGCCTTGGAGACCTCGCTGGGCTCTTCCAAGATGACCATGTGGCCAGCACCGTCGACGACGGTCAGGGTGGAGTCCGGCCAGTGGCGGGCAATCACCTCCGATTGGCGGTGCGGGGTCACGATGTCATGCTGGCCCACCACGATTTCGCCCGGCACGCTGCGCAGCCGGGCCGTTGCGCCGAACTCAGAGTGCTCCACCAAGTCATCGAAGAAGCCCGCATAGCTCGACATCGGCGTATCCAGCAGCATCGCCACGTGGAATTGCAGCTTGTCCATTTGTGGGAAGCCCTGCAGCAGCGCCGCGAAAGCCGGGGCGATGACAGCCGCTACCTCAAAGCGCACCCGGTTGAGCCGACGGGGCAGCTTCAAGCACGCGCGGTAGACCGCGCCGAGGGTCTTCGATTCCAAGATGCGAGCCACGCCTGCGGCGGCAAAGCGCTGCATAGAGGTGGCCACCAGCGCCATCCCCTCAACGCGGTCAAAGATCTGGCGCGGTGCGCGGCGCAGCAGGTTAAGCGCAATCATTCCGCCCATCGAGTGCCCAAGCAGCACCAACGGCCCCTCGGCGGCACGCTCAGCGATGACGGCCAGCACATCGTCGGCCGCGCCCCGAACCGTGCACTGCGCGGGGGCGACGTGGGTGGATTGGCCGTGGCCGCGAACGTCGACAAGCAGGCAGCGCACCGTGGGATAGTTGCGGCGCACGTCGTTGACCTGGGAATAGAAGCTCTCAGCAGACAGGCAATAGCCGTGGATGAAGACCGCGGTGACCTCCGCGTCCTCCGGGCCCACCTCGTACCACGCCACGCGCACGCCGTCGTTGTCGACGAAGCCCGAGTCGCTCACCGCAGTCAGGCCCGGTTCAGTCGTGAGATCATGCAGCTCATTGTGGACGGCGTGCTCGATGGCGCGCATGCGGGGGCGAACCCGGCGCGACCAGCTGCGCGCGACGGCGGAGGAACGTGCTCGAATAACCATGACATTTCAATACTAGACTGGGCCCCATGGCTAATGACCTTTCAGCGCAACTCCAAGCCCGTTTCGGCTCCGCGCCGGCCGAAGAGCAGGATTCTGCACCCACCGGCGACGCCTATAGCGAGCTCACCCGCCTCATCACGAAGGTAACCGGCGTGGAGGAAGGACTAGAGCGCGAAGCAAAGCTGGAGGACCTGGGGGTTGAATCACTCGAGCGCATCGAATTAGCCGTGCGCCTCGAGGAAGCCTGCGGGGTCCGCCTTAATGAAGAAACCATGCTCTCCGTAACCACGGTGGGCGAACTTGCTGACTACGTGGAGGAACACTCGTGATTTCTTACCTCTCTGACATGGACGGCGTCCTCATCAAGGAAGGGGAGATGATTCCCGGCGCGGATAAATTCATCCAAGCGCTGAAGGACAACAACATCGAGTACATGGTGCTGACCAATAACTCGATGTCCACTCCGCGGGACCTGTCAGCACGCCTTCAGAACACAGGACTGGATATCCCGGCCGAGCGTATCTGGACCTCGGCGACGGCCACGGCGGCCTTCCTCTCCAACCAGGCAGGGCTGTCCACGGCTTATGTCGTGGGCGAGTCCGGCCTGACCACCGCGCTGCACGAGGCCGGCTGGATCCTCAACGACCGAGAAGCGGACTTCGTGGTCTTGGGCGAGACCCGCACCTATTCTTTTGAAGCCATCACCACGGCCATCAATCTCATCCGCAACGGCGCGCGCTTCATTGCCACTAACCCGGACGTCACGGGCCCGGCCCCGCAGGGCGTGCTGCCGGCCACGGGTGCTGTGGCCGCACTCATCACCGCGGCGACCAACCGCGAGCCCTACTACGTGGGCAAGCCGAACCCGGTCATGATGCGCAGCGCCTTAAACAACATCGGCGCACACTCGGAAAACACCGTCATGATCGGTGACCGCATGGATACCGACGTCAAGTCAGGCCTCGAGGCCGGCATGCGCAGCATCCTGGTGCGCTCCGGCATCAGCGATGACCGCATCATCGAGCGCTATCCTTTCCGCCCGACGCGCATCATTGACTCCGTGGCGGACCTGCCGGAGCGCATCTTCGATCCCTTCGCGGACTAGGCCTTCACCGACTTAGACGGCGCGCTTGACGACGCCCCGAAAACCGTACTCCCCCGCCAGCATCTCCACCGCGCGGCCCAGCGCTTCCAATTCGCTGGGCGTTCCGGTGAGCACTTGCTGGCAACCGATTCCGGTGCAGCCTGCGTTGTCGGCTTTTATGCCGACAACGTCCCACAGCGGGTCCCGGCGCCAGCGGGTACACCACTGGGCGGTCAGCGGGTCATCGCCGGGGACGATGAATTCGCTTTCGCTGCGAATACAGCGCGCCATGGCGCGCTCAATGGCCGGGCGCAGGCTGCGCGGCATGCCCGAGATCTGCAGCACGGCGGTGCAGACCTCACCGCAGGCGCGGTTGGGCCACGTATCCGCTGGGCTGCCAAGTGGGCTGACTGAAGGGGCCGGCGCGGTTGCACCGGCTACCTGCGGGTGAACGCGTTGATTCACTCCTTAAACTCCTTTGACGTGCGAGTGATGGCACGCCGGCATGCGCCGACGCAAGACGAGCTTCGTCTTCCCCTACGAACTTGTCTTCATCACGCCACTCGCGCCGAGGCGCGAACACCGATTGGTGTGGCCACGGTATGTGGCCACTCGGTGCGTCGTTGTGTGCCCACGATTTTCCCCCGCCACTTAGGCCACAACAACCCTCAACCTGCACTTAAGCCCCCGCCGCCTCAATATCAGGTTGAGACTTTCGCCCGGAAATCCACCCCATTAATCACATGCGCCACATGAGGGCTCATCAGCATCATGTGCGCGCGGTCGCCACAGGTGCCCCACTACCCCCGTTGTGGCGCCTGTCTGTGCGCCGCGACGACACCCGAATTCTTCACCGCGGCTATGGCTAGCGCGCCTGGCATTCCTCCCAGATCGCCGTATTGGTCTCGGCCCATAGCGGCTTGCACCAGTCTCCGAAGTCGCGATCCGTGAGCGCCACCATCGCCCACTCACCAGCCACCCACAGGTAGGTTCCGCTCATGCCGAAGTGGCCTACGGTATCGGCCGGCAAGCCGCCCATCCATTGCTTCTTTTCGCCGTGGATTTCAAAGCCCAGCCCCCACGTGCAGTCCTTGAAGCTGCCGTAGCCCGGCACAATCCCGCGCAGCCCCGGGAACTGGACGCTGCGCATCTCTTCCACGGTGGAGGGATCAAGCAGGCGCGGCGCGTACACCTCGGCGGCAAAGGCGGAGAGGTCCTCCACACTAGAAACCAAGCCGTGCCCGGCCGAGCCTTCCAGGGTGGTGGCCTGCATGCCCAGCGGAGCGCACACGCCTTCCGCAAGGTAGTCAGCAAAAGAAATCTCGGTAGCAGCCTCGACTACCTCGGCAGCCCACTCATAGCCCGCCGAGGAGTAGATACGGCGCTCTCCTACCGGTTTTTGAGACTCCCGGGTATCAAAGCCCACCCCCGAGGCATGGGCCAACAGGTGTCGCAGCGTGGAGCCTTCAGGACCGGCTGCCTGATCCAGCTCCACAGCGCCCTCCTCTACTGCCACCATCACCCCATAGGCAGCCACCAGCTTGGTCACGGAGGCTACTGGGAAGCGGCGGGAGACATCACCGACCTGTTCTACTACCTCACCGCGGTGCAGCAAGGCACCGGCAACGGTATCGACGGGCCAGGATTCAAGAGAAGAAAAAGCGCTCATGCGCTCCAGCTTAACGAGGATCGCGCTCGCAGCCTACGCCATCGCCATCGCGGTCAAACTTGGAGCGGAAGCCCGGGTCGCTCGGGTAGATGGGGCGGCCCAGCGCGTTCCACACATCGGCGCAGCGAGAGTAGTAGGCCGGAGCCGGTGCCGGCTTCGGTGCGGGGGCAGGTGCCGGCTTCGGTGCAGGCGCAGGAGCGGGAGCCGGCGCAGGAGCTGGTTCCGGAGCTGGCTGCGGTGCGGGCGCGGGGGCCGGAGCAGGTGCCGGGGCCGGTGCGGGCTCCTGTGCCTTCGGCGAAGGAATCACGCCCGGCAGCGGGTTCGGGATGATTCCCTGCTGCACGGCCCAGAACACGCCGCCGGCGATGGCCGCGAGAAGCGCTGCGCTAACGCCCAGGCCCAAGGCAAGCCTCTCGCCCTGGGAAGACTGCTCGAATTCGGCGTCATCTTCCTCCTTGCTGGAGGAGCCAGTGCCTTCGGTGGAGGAGCCCAGCTCCTTGCTGGAGGATTCAACATCCAGCTCCGAAGACAGGCCGGACTCGAGGTCGCCGGTATCAGACGGAGAGGAAACCGCGGTGGGGGCCTCCTCGTAGGATGCGCCGGTCTCCGCTTGAGCGGGGACGACAACGGACAGGGAGAGAGAAACAGAGACAGAGGCGGCGAGAACCGCACGAGAGAACTTCTTCATAAGCATAAGTTATAGCCCGTAACTCACCCCGCAAGAAATTACTCCACCCCAAGGGGTAAAGCACACGTGAAGCCACGGAAAACCACACCTGACCGGCGGGCGAATTCTCTGTCCCCGAGTTGCGACACCGCCTCAGCAGAGAAACCGTAGAGCCATGCGCCGCTCTCTGACTCGTCGCCGCCTCCTCCACGCCTCTGGATTAGCCACAGCCACCGCCGCCTCCCTCGTCGCCTCTTCAGCATCGGCAGCCGATCCCACGTCCACCTCCTCCCTCGGGCTAGTAGAGCCACCCGCGGGCACGCTGCCCTTCGTGCACGGAGTGGCATCCGGCGATCCGATTCCGGATTCGGTCATCCTCTGGACGCGCATCACGCCCACAGAGGAGGCACTGCCGGGCAGCGGCGTAGGCCCTTCGGTCACCGTGGAGTGGGAGGTGGCAGCGGATGGGGAGATGAGGGACGTCGTCAAGCGCGGCACTGTGGTTGCCTCCGCAAGCCGTGACCATACTGTCCACGTGGACCCGCACGGCCTGCAGCCGGACACCGAATATTTTTATCGCTTCCTCGTCGATGGTGTCTCCTCCCCCATCGGGCGGACCAAGACCGCACCCGCGGCCACCGCCTCGCCGGAGCAGCTCACGTTTGGGGTCGCCTCCTGCGCGAATTGGGAGTCGGGCTTCTTCAGTGCTTACGCGGACATCGCCCGGCGCGCGCACTCCGGGCAGCTGGATTACATGGTGTTCTTAGGCGATTACATCTACGAGTACGCCGCCGGCGAATACTCCGGGTTTGGGCCGGTGCGCCTGCACCACCCCGCGCACGAGATCACCACGCTGGCGGATTACCGCACGCGCTACGGGCGCTACCGCACCGACCCCGACCTGCAGGCAGCGCATGCCGCTCTGCCGTGGATCGTGGTGTGGGATGACCATGAAACAGCCAACGATAACTGGGCCGGCGGCGCGGAGAACCACGACCCCGCTACGGAAGGAAGCTGGCAGGAACGACAAACGGCGGCCATGCGCGCCTACTTCGAGTGGATGCCCGTGCGCGCCACCGCGCCTTCCGAGGACGGGCATCTGTACCGCTCACTGACCTTCGGCGATTTGGCGGAGCTGACCATGATGGACCTGCGCACCTACCGCGACCAGCAGACGCCGTGGAACCCAGTGGCGTTTATGAAAGAGGGCCGGAGCATGCTGGGCTCGGAGCAGTATGACTGGCTGCTGGGAAAGATTGAGACCTCGCAGGCCACGTGGAATCTGCTGGGCAATTCGGTGATGTTTGCCCCGCTGAACCTGGTGTCACTGCAGGAGAATTCGCTGACCGCGCAGGTGGCCGCCGCCCTGACGAAGAACATCACAGGGATTCCCGTCAACGGGGACCAGTGGGATGGTTACTCCGCAGAACGCCGCGCGCTTATCGACGCCCTCCGCGCCTCCCCTGCCCACGCCCTGTTTCTCACCGGCGATATCCACACCGAATGGGCGCATACGATTAGCAAGGGCGAGGAAGTTGTCGCCGCGGAGATGGTGTGTGGGTCCGTATCGGCGCCCAATATCAACGAGGCGCTCAACCTGCGCGCGGGCAATACTGTCTCCCGCCTCGCCGAACAGGTGCTACGCCAGGCCAACCCGCAGTGCCATCACGTCGAGCTGGATAGCCACGGCTATTGCTTCGTCACGCTGAGCCGCGAGGAGGCGCAGATGCACTGGCTGCGCGTGGATGATGTACTCAGGCCGGGCTCGCCCGTAAGGCAGGCACATGCGCTGACCTATAGGCCGGGCGCGGGAGTTGTGAGCTAGCTTGCTTGCGTTAACGATCGGTGGCGATGGGCCGATACATAAGGTGTAGCGCATTACGCCGCTGCACTTCCCTATCACTCATATCTCTCGTGCGCCCTCTCCAAGCGTCTCTCTCACCTCTCTCTGTGCAGCGCCTCTCGGCCCCCTTCGGGTCTACATCTCGGCGGAAGGCTCCGAGGCCCCTTCAGTAGCGGTAGCCTGTGCGCCCTCAGTGGGCGCGGGAGTTTCGGAGACCCCTTCCTCCGCTGGTGTTTGGGTTGTCGGTTCCCCTGGATTCGCAGGTGCGTAGGTGGCCTCACTGTCCGGGGCGCTATCAGTGACTGTGCCCTGTACGCTTTCCGCCGGCTCCTCGGGCGTGGAGACATAGGAAGGCTCGTCCTGCGGCGCGGTTTGTGGCGTTGGCGAAGGTTCGGAGGGCTGAGTGGACTCGGACGTTGTCTCTGATTGTCCCATCCAGCGCGAGGGTGATAGCCACCCGGCATTCTCCACTCCGTCTGGGTTGGCGGACGCTAACAGCAGCACACTGATCGCGCCGAGCCCGGCGATAAGCCCTGTAGTGGAGCGGCGCACGCGCCCGCCAAGCGTCCAGAAGGAGTCCCACTTGTTCTCCGGCTTATCCGCGCGCCAGATACCGCGGCCGTAATCATCCTCTTCCTCGTCGTCGGGTTCGGCCGAATAGGCCGGGCGCCCTGGGCCGTCATCCTTGCTGTCTTGCGCTTCGGCGGCCGCGTCAGCGACAGCGTCGGCGGCCACAGCCTCCGTCTCGGATGCCGAGCTCTCTTGTCTCGACTCGGTGTTAGCGCCTGCCGCCGGCATGACGGTAGTGGGGGCATCGGCATCCACCGCGCCGCCCAGCACCTCCAGTACCTCACCCGCGACGTTTTCAGCGTTAGGCAGCTTGTACAGGTCCCAGAAGGAAGACAGCAGCGCCGAGCGGATCGCGCGCTCCACCGCCCACTGGCGTGCGGGGTTGACCTGCACCAAGACGCGGTACTTCACCTGCCATGGCTGGCCGGCCACCGTGGGAGCAACCAACCCAGTAGCGGGCAGAACGTCGAGCTCACCAGCCACGTCCGCGCGGATGTCCGGGGTATCGATGGCGCGTTGTGAAATCTTCTCTACCTGTTCGGTCAGATCCTGCACGGAATCGCCCTCATGGACCGGGATGGCAATATCCACCACCGCGCGCGACCACTCTTGCGAGTAATTTGTGACCACGCCCGCCGAACCGTTCGGCACCATGACAACTTCACCGGTCGGCGTACGCACCGTCGTTGTGCGCAAGGTCAGCGATACGACGGTGCCCTCCACGCCGGTCACGCCGTCGAAGCTGACATAGTCACCCACACCGAACTGCTTTTCCGAGAGGATAAAGAAACCGGCGAGGAAATCACCGATGATCGACTGTGCGCCGAAACCGACGGCAGCCGAGACCACGGTTGCCGGGATGGCCGCGCCCAGGGGAGGCACTCCAACGTTGGCCAGCGCCGCCAACACGAGCAGGAAGTACGCCACCGCCTGTGCCACATAGACCAGCGCGCCGGCCAGCGCCAAGCGCGCCTTGGTGGACTCTTGGTTTTCATCGAGGCGGGACTCAATGACCCGCACCGCCAAGCGGCCGATGCGCGGGATGAGAATCGCCAACAACAGCATTCCTAGCAGTGGCAAACCATGGTCAACGAAGGCCTGCCAAATGGCGAAAAAGTAATACTTCAGCATTGCGCCAAGCCTAGTCCTACAGCCTGACAGAACCCTTGGAATCTCAAGCGCGGTGGATGAGATAGTAGTTCGGAGTGGGCTTCCACGTGTAGCCAGCAGGGATGATGTCCTTGCCGTAGGCGCTGAATGCCTTAGTCGTCCACAGCGGAATCGCCGGCATCTTCTCCAGCAACAGCTCCTGGGCCTGCAAGTAGTACTCCTGGGCCTCCTCCCGGTCCTTCGCCTGGCCTACCTTCTTCAGCAACTCGTCGTATTCGGTGCTGCGAAAACCTGACTCGTTTTCTGAGGAATAGGAGGCAAACAGCGGCACCAGGAAGGTCGACTCATCCGGAAATTCCGCCTGCCAAATCGTCCTGAAAGCACCGGTAATGTGCCGCGCTGTGACCTCTCGACGCAATTCCTTCAAGGTCCCAAATTCCTTGCTTTCGGCGAGCACACCGAGGGTATCCGTCACCTGCTGAGCCACCGCATCGACCCACGTCTTGTGGCCGCCATCGGCGTTAAACGCGATGCTGAACGTCCCCTTAAAGGGGTCTAGCTTCTCCGCCTGTTCCCACAGCTCGCGGGCTCTATCCGGCTGGTAGGTCAGCACGTCAGCACCTTCCGGCGCAGGCGGTGGGGAGCCGAAGAGCGGCGCTACGAAGCTGTTGGCCGGAGTCACTCGGTCGTGGAAGATGTCCCGCGCAATCTTTTCTCGGTCTACCGCCATGGACAGGGCCCGGCGGCGCAGGCGGCCAGCCTCGCCGCGGAAATTGGCATCGTTGGCGGGAATGGTGATCTCCATGATCGAACCGCCAGGCTTAGTAAGGGCCCGCGCGCCGAGCTCCTTTTCGAAGCTTCCGAGCTTCTCCGCCGGGATGCGCGTCAGCACGTCCAGCCGGCCCGCCACAAGATCCTCGTAGGCCTGCTCCTCCGAGGCGTACACGACGAACTTAATGCCCTCATTCTGCGGGTGTCGCGGCCCTTTATAACGCGGGTTCGGCACGAGGGTCAACGCCTTCTCACGTTCCCACGAGGCCAACAGGTATGGCCCGCTGCCAATCGGGTCCGTGCCGCGCTCACTCAGCTTGTCCTGATCCGCAGAGCGCATGGGGAAAAAGACGGAATAACCCAAGCGTTCAATGAAGCCCGCCGTGGGGCGCGAGAGCTCAATGCGGAAGGACTTCTCCCCCGTCACCGTCAGCCCGCGCATCTCCTTCCTGCCTTCATTGAAACCGAGAATCGGCGCAAAGTGATGTGCGGAAAGCAGGGACTGGCGCACTGCCGTATTCCACGTATCGACGAAGTCCTGCGCGCTGACCTTCGAGCCATCGGAGAACACCGCGTCTTCACGAATCTGCACGTCAAACGTGGTGTCATCAACCTGCGTGACGGATTCCGCCATGTCGTAATGGGCGCCGCCGTCCTTATCCAGGTACATCAGGCCCGAGTACACCAGGTTGATGATGGTTTGGCCTGGCACGTCGTTGGAATCGGCCGGGATGAGGGAGCGCTGCGGCTCCGAGATATCGGTAGTAATGAGATTCATTCCCGAGGTATCCATGCGCTCCGGTTCCGTTCCGCAACCCGCCAGCGTGGGGGCCGCAACGCCCGACACCGCCAGCGCCGCGAGCATGCCCAGAAAAGAACGCCTCGACGTCACGCGTCCATCACCTCACTTTCATCACTAGATTAAAGCATTTCTCAGGTTCTAATCATCTCTTTTTTCATATCGGCGCATGAGTCTTTCCACCAATTCATCGGTGAGCTGATCATCGGCCAAGATGCGATCCAAAAGCTCGCGCGGCGTTGGCCCCTCAGCGCTCTGTTCCTCGTAGGAGTCACCGCTTAGGTCCACACCGAAGTCGGAGGACTCCGCTTCCGCAACGGCCGGCTCCATCATCTCCGACATCTCTGCGACTTCCTCGTTGAAGGAGTCGAGGAATTCGGAGGCATCGATGGCGGCTTCCGCACGGCGCTTGCCGGCTCGGACTTCGCGCTCGATGCGGCGTTGCAGGGCCTTTTCCATCTGGTTGTGGCGCCAGGAGCGAAGCTTCGTGGGCTCTAGACGACGCCCCACGGCACGCCCCTTGCTTTCCGCCTTGCGCGCCATGACCATGACGTAAGCCGCGGTGTCATTGACCGGCGCCCATTCCTGGCGAGCGGGTACGCGCCAGCCCGCCCAGATGCCCAGCATGGTGAGGACAAAGGACACAACCGGCCCGAGAATAACCCCCCACGCCAAGTAGCCGGCCGAGTCTGCGCCCAAGACCACCAGCGCGCAGGCCACCGCGGGGATCACGGTGGGGGTGTTATCACCAAAGACCGCGGGCTCGCGCCCCATGGCGATGTCACGGATCATGGAGCCGCCCGTAGCCGTGAACACACCCATCATGATGCAGGGAATCAGGGGCAGGCCATACGCGATGGCTTTGAGCGCGCCTGTCGACGCCCACAGGGCCGAGACCACCGCATCACCATGCGACTGCACGTAGTCCCACGTTTTGCCCTTGAAGTAGACGAAGCGGGCGATGATGGCGCCAGTAAACGCCAGGTAGAGATACTCCGGCTGGCTCATTGCGGCGACGGTGCCGCGGTTAATGAGCACGTCACGGATCATGCCGCCGCCGAGGGAAGAGAACATCGCGATGAAGAAGAAACCCACGATGTCATAGCCGCGCTGCCGGGCCATGGTGCCACCGATGATGCCCATGAGGAGGACACCTATGATGTCGGACCAGTAGTACAGCGACTCGATCAACGGGTCCATCTCGACAACGCTCATGGTGGTCATCGTATCGGGTGCTAAGCAATCTCTCGCATTGAGGAGCTATTCCTTGCAATGCGCCGCCTAGCTGGCGGACCGCTAAGGCTCAGAAAATGAGCTAATGCATGTAGAGCTCGTTGTAGGCTTTCTCAATCCAAATGACATAAAACACTTCCCCGTCTTTCCAGCCCGCGAAAGGAAGATTCCCTTTGTGACGGTAAACCCGGAATTTCTCCACATCCTGAAATTGCCGCGGAATCTGAGGCTTGATAGCGCTTGCCGGAATAAACTCTGAGCCGAGTCCGTGCCTGGGATGCTGTGCCAGCTCTTTCCATGAAAGCACTGACCGCTTGTGCCACTTTTCCAGAAACTCTGCGCGCATTGAATCATCTAGTTCTTCGAAGCCCCACCCCTGCTGCAGGAATCGCGTTGACAGGAGCGGATAGTCAGCCCGCGAGCTACGAAGAGCATCCACGACGCTTGAATCTGGGGCGCTCCTCACCCCTCTGGTTGGCCTACTCCCCCGTCGTTTACTTTTCGTGCCCACAGCTAGCAGAAGTAGTTCTTCAGATCGGCATCAGTTATTTCTAACCCGCGTTTGCCCTCCACGAAGTTCTTTTTCCACGGCGACTCGGTGTGGGTTTTATTCCGCAGAGCCCATGCAGAGTAGGGGCCATACTTATCCCATACCTCAATCAAGTCCTGCTCAACGTCGCGGTAATCATCCCAGTCGAAATCATCCGAGACGAACTCATCGGGGTCTATGGGAAGCTTTCCATAGTGCTTGATGTCGTGGTAGATATCTACGACTACTGGACCATGAGCCCAGGCTTCCATTCGTTCAGGAAAAAGCGGCAAGCCATCGGAAGAGCGCATATGCAGCCCTTTGGCATAGTAGAGAAGCTTTTGAAGTTTGAGTTGCGTAATGTCAGCATCATCAGTTTCATCAGCCCACGCTACAAACCATTCGGCGATTTGCCGCGCCGTAAACTGTTCCATGCTTGCCCTCCTTCCACTTCCCGCTAAGGGTACAACAGGCCCAAGACATGGGACCATCTCAACGTTGAAACAAGCGTGAAACACCTGCTAAAAGGAGAGCATTGAAGCTCTAAATTGTGGGGCTACCGGGGCTCGAACCCGGGACCAACGGATTATGAGTCCGTAGCTCTAACCGACTGAGCTATAGCCCCGCGTATTCCCTACCCACGCAAGCCACACCAGCACTTAACTGGTGCGCCACGTACGGCAGCGAATCCGCTCCCAGCAACATTAATCGGCAGGCCCAGAAAACGGCAATTTAGGGCTCGTCCTAGCCGAGAGCCTCGCCTACATTTTCCGGGCCTGAACTCTGCGCCTGGTCTTCGTCAGCGGCCTTCTGCCCCTTCACCGACACAACGACCCCGATAACGTAGGAGGCGATCACCCCGAAAACGCTGAGCCAAAAGAGTATCGAGGACAGGTCTAGGGCCCACCGACCGACAATCTGGGTGAAGGCGGATTTCACGCTCTCGTCGGTATCGCCGAGATCTACGATAAAAAAGCCAGCAAGGAAGAGGAACACGGTCACAGCAATGAATGCCCACGACTCGCGCCACCCGAAGGCCTTGTACGTTCCGCCCCCTTCATCTTCCTTCGGGGTACGTACGGGGATGAGCCACAAAACTAACAGCGCAAGGACCACGATGCCGCCGGCCGGAAGGGTAAAGAATGCGAGCCATCCGCCGACACCAAATATGACCCGCCCCAAAGCAAAGAACGCCGTGCCTAAAAGGCTCATGACAAGCGCCGCGACGGAGCTGATCTGAACGTTCCGATGCTTCATGCCAAAAGCCTAGCGTGCATCGCCGCTACTTTCACCTACAAAACTGACGACGCTCAGCCCTAGACCCACTGCACAGGGACCTCAGCCGCTGAGTAAGCTGCCAGGCTTATTTTTTCTCTCTCTTTTTCCAGGCTTGTCTACGCTCACGCCTTCGAGCGCGTTTTGCTTTGCGAATGTCCACGACCCAATGCGGAACAAAAGGCCACGGAAGCGGTATCCCGAACGCGCCTGTAAACCCAATGAGTGCGATGAGTATGGCCGCCATGAACAGAGCACCTAACACTTTTTCGACAGGCTCGGGAAGGCCCATACTTACGACCAGCCCCAAGGCACCGCCAGCGCCCATCAAGAGCGTGCCATAAGGATAAATGAAGAGGAGGCCATCACTTTCTGCGCCTTCCGGCTCGGCTGAGTCGTACCATTCTTCCGATCCTGGAATCCGCCGCACGTACCGGATGTAGAAGGTCCAGTAGGCCACCATGACCAACACTAAACCGATGTATAAGAGCAGATCGGTAATAGAGCTGTCGATAGGATGTAGCCTCCTGTGGTTGCTTTTGCGGTGTGTAGTAAAACGCTACCAGCGCCGGCTGGGTTAAGGCATGGGGCGAGAACGAAAACTCAGCGCCCGACCTAGGAAAGACTTATCTGATGAAGAATCTGTGAGCTTGTAGTCTCGTGATCATGAGGCTCCTTTCCTTTAGCGTGTCCAACTTCCGCAGCATCCGCGCCACCCAAACGCTCACGCTCTACCACGACTGGCAGCACTCCACCGCCCCGGAGGACGGCTGGGCGCAGGTTAGCGATCCCATCACCGTACTCATCGGCCCCACCGCTTCCGGCAAGAGCAGCATCCTCAACGCCCTCGCCTTCGCCCTGCTCGCCATCGAGTCCTCTGCCACCGCCTGGCTTGCCGACGCCCCACCCAACCAACTCCCCCACGCCCCGTACCGTCTCAACCCCCGCACGCAACGCCTGCCCAGCACTTTTGAGCTGGAGTTCGAGCTCGATGGCGTGCGCTACCTCTACGGCTTCCAGTGGAGTTTTACCGGCGTGCATGCCGAGTGGCTCAGCCGCGTGCCATCGACCAGGTGGAGCCCCTGCTTCGTGCGCACCCGCGGCGAGGACGTGCAGTGGACTAAGTCCTTTATGGATGAAGGGGACGTCGCCAAGCTCGGCCCCATCGATGACACCGAGCTGCTCTTGTCCGCTGGCCTGCGCGATGAGCACCCCATCCTCGCCCCGCTGGCCCGCGCCCTGGTGCACGACGTGTCCTACCTGCCGCACGGCCATACCTCCATGAGTACTGCCTCCCGCATCACCACCCTCATCCGTGAGGGCAAGCTGCACCTGCATGAGGCTGCCGCGCTGCTGCGCGCGGCCGATTCGGGAATCCACTCCGTGCGGCTGAACCAGGACCACATCCCCGAGCACGTCTTCCGCCAGATGCGCCCGGTCATTGATGCGCTCAGCCGCAGCGCCGGCAGCATCCCCCGACCAGACGAGTTCCAGGCTTACTCCGATGCGGAGATCGAGTCCCTACTGCACTCCATCATCGTGGAGCACAAAGTTGGTGACTCCTACTACGCGCTGAAGTTGACCGATGAATCCGGGGGCACGCAGAATTGGATGGCCACCGCTCCCCTGGTGTTGGACACGTTGCGCCGCGGTGGGATCCTAGTGGCTGATGAGCTGGATTCCGCCCTGCGCCCAGCGCTGTTGGATTTCATCATCGATGCCTTCCGCGAGCCCAGCATCAACGTCAACGGCGCGCAGCTCATCTTTGCCTCCCACGCCTTCAGCGTGCTTGAGCGCTCCAGCGAACTGGGCCTGCGCCCGGAGAGCTTCTGGTCAGTGGAAAAGACCGATGCCGGCGAATCAGAGCTACACAACCTCAGCGAGACATCCGTGTCACTCGACAACCCCGACGCCACCCACCGCTTCCTTCGCGAGCGCTACGGCACTGCCTCCCGTGCGGCTCTCGATGCGCTGCAGGAGCTTGTTAGGGCTTAAGAGTGCGGGCTATAGCACCACCGACCACTGGAAAGTCTGCGGCTACAAGCGCTGAGCGGATGAAACTAGCGCTGCGCGAGCGCCTGCAAGGCTTCACGCACAGCGCTGGCAAAATTGTCGCAACCCGCTCTCCTCAGCGCATCGTCTAGGCCCTGAAAGCCCTTCCTTTTCTGCCAATACTCCAGCTGCTGACTCGTACATTCAATCACTAAGTTTGGAGCGGAATCGCGAATGAGCATGAGGAATGCATCCGCATTCATTATCTCGTAGCGCTGCTCGCTGGCAGTAATGGTTATATCCTGGGGCGAGTTATCAGTAAGGATGATGTCGGCTTGTGAGGCGAAAGCCGCCGCGTGGACATGGTAGTCATGACGATCCAAACCGTCGAAAGGCATGTCTCCGGGAAAATCATCAATGATTTCCTCCATCACCGCACCGATCTTCTCGACACGGTCCTTGATAATTCTCCCAGGTGCTGTGGGATGTTTCCGCCGCATCGCCCGTACCGTTTCCGCAAGTACGTCTTGAGACGTATAGAACACAAACATGTCTCCAGATAAAATCTGCAGCGCAAAAAGCCAATCTAGGATTGTACGGCTCACTAAAATGTTTGCGTCAACGAATACCTTTTGCGGCATGTTCTCGAGGATAGTAACCGCGTTAGCCCAGTGCAGTTTCTAGCAGTTCTCAATGCACCTAGGCCTGTGAAAAGAAACTCTCGTTCTCCTCTTCGAATGCACGCCATTCTTGGAACGCTTTCACGCGTTCCTCAGCGCGCTGGCGTTTCAACTGCAGGACATCCTCACGCTTAAACCGCGTATGTGTTCCGCGCTTGTGGGTAGCTATCCTTCCTTCCTTTGCCCATTTCATGAGCGTTGGACGCGAGATGCCTAACAGCTCGGCAGCTACTGTACTGGTGAGCTCCTCAGGAATGCGAGAGATTGTGACTTCCCCTCGCTGCGCAACAGAAGCCAAGACCTGAGAAATCAATCGCTGAACATCACGCGACAACGGGACTGGGCGCCCGTGCTTATCTGCTACCCGAAAGCTCGCTGCCTCGAGAGTCTGCAGCGACTTCAGCTCTTCGAGAGTAGTTTCTTCGATCATGAGCCGATCGTTGATGAGTGCAGAGGCAGTCATCAGCGCTCCTTTCCCAGCGTGACACTTACACCTGAAACGCCTTTCGCTTACAAGTGAAACCTCCCTCAAGGATAACCGAGTTGCATGCTCTTGCGCTAGCCGCCCCAATCAACTTCCGAGGCGTTGTTATTCAACAGGTTGGCCAAGTCACTTGCGACAACAGTAAGAGTCACCCCCATGCACGACCGAGTGCCACTAGATTAGGGGCTGTGCACAACTGAAATTCTTGTTGGACAGCCAGATGAATCGGAGTAGCACAATGACTGATTTTATAATCATCTACAAACGTCGCTCAGGCGAGTCTTTCATCAAACAATTCTCGGACTCGACGCAAGCGCTTAAGGAACGCCTCCGCCGCGAAGCAGCGATCGACGATCCTGATATTGAGATCGCCCATATTTCAGCACCTTCCCTGGAATCCTTGAAAAAGTCGCATTCCCGGTATTTCATGGGCCGCGTAGAGATAGAAGACGACCAGGTGAACGCAGCTTAAAGCTTCACTCATGGCCCGCCGCCATGGGCGTGATTATTTCGACCTGCACTCTGCAGGTCGAATGCCAGACAGCGGGCTTCGAATATTTGAGCCAGTCTTCGCTGCGCATGTCCGGCACACCTGTCAGAATCAAGACATGTCTGTTGAAGCACGCGCCCTATCGCTGCGGCGTTTGATGCGCGATTCCGCCGCGATCCGGCTCCTGGCCGCGGATAACGCTCCCGTGATTCTGGCGTTGATCGCGGAGTACTTCCCGCGCGGCACCAGGGCACGCCCAGCGGCGGAGGTGTATGAGCTCATGGTCACCGATTTCGAGGTGTTGGCCAGTGAGTTTTCCATGCCTCGCACGCCGCAGAATTACTGCAATGACTGGGTCAAGGCCGGGTGGCTCATCAGAAAATCCGGAAAGAGCTCCCACGGTGAAACGCTCGAACCCAGCGAGGAGGCCCTGTCCGCGCTCGAAGCCATTGAGCGCTGGGAGGCACCGGTGACCACGGTGACGGCGTCACGCGTGGAATCGATTAGCTCCGCGCTGCAAAGGCTAGCGCGGGATACGAACGAGGACATTGCTAGCCGCGTAGCCAGCTTGGAGGAAGAACGCGACCGCATCGACCGTGAAATTGAGAAAGCCCGCCGCGGGCAGTTCGAAAGGCTCACCGCCGCGGAGGCAGAAGAACGCGTCCAAGACGTGTTGAACATGGCCATGGCCGTGCCGAGCGATTTCGCCCGGGTGCGCCACGAGCTTGAAGCCCTCAACCACCAGCTGCGCCGCCAGCTTTTGGATCCAGAGGGCTATCGCGGCGAGGTGCTGGAGGAGATCTTCAACGGCGTCGACCACATCGCGGAGTCGGACGCAGGGCGCAGTTTCCGCGGCTTCTATTCCCTCCTGATGGATAGGGAGCGCAGCGCCTGGTTGGACCAGTGGATCACGGAGGTCCTCGATAGCGAGGCCGGGCAGGCGCTGGCCGCGGACAGGCGGCAGCAGCTGCGCAGGCTTTTTCGCGATATGGAGGAAACGAGCTTCGAGGTCAACCAGACCATGACGGGGCTGGCACGCAGCCTGCGCAACTATGTCTCCTCCGAGCAATTCGCGGAGGACCGGCGCATGATTGAGCTGCTGCGGGAAGCCCGCGGCATGGCTATCGATGCCGCACAGAACTCCGAGCTCAAAGCCTTTCACCGGATGGAGACACCGCTGCAGCGCATCGGCATGTCGATTCACTCCGTCTCCCGCATCCGCCTGGCCAACCCGGGACGGGAAGTCGTGGAGGAAACCCCGGTGGCATACCAACCGGAGGCAGAAGACCCGCAAGCCCTGTATGAGTTGGTGCGCGAATCGGAGATTGACTTCGAGGAATTGCACGAGGCGATACGCGGGGCCGTCGCCCAGTCCGGCCCCTGCACGATTGGCCAGGTGCTGCAAGCCCATCCACCAACCCAGGGCCTTGCCAGCGTGGTGGGCTTGGTGCACATCGCCGACCAGCACCCGGTGCCCGTGCTACGTCCATCGCGTGAGAAAGTCACATGGACCGAGGAGGACGGCACCGTGCGCTGCGCCCATATCCCTGCCAAGTATTTCGATCACACCACCGTTAAGGAGCTACAGTGACCGCCGCACACACTCCCCGCGTCGATTCCGCACACGAGCCACCGCTGTGGGAGCACGATAAAGGCTCGCTGACCTACCACTCGCGGCGCGCGTTAGTGCAGCTCCTGCAGGGCCCGCTCATTCGCGCGCAGAAGGAACCGGTGCTGTGGGCCGCCATCATCTCGGATGAGGAGAACCTCCGCGCCCGGCTGCATGAGGTGTTTCTGGAACTCGTCGTGGACGAGACCGAGGGCTTCGCGTTTACCCGGATGGTGGAGGAAGAAACCTTGAGCATCCCGCAGGTGCTGCGCACGGACAAGCTCAAGCACATCGACACCGCGATCCTGCTGAACCTGCGCCAAGAGCTGGGGCTTGCGCTGCCCGGCGAGCGGGTCATCGTGGACGTCGAGGATCTCCGGGAGGGAATCGGTTACGTCCGCGCAGTGGACAACCGTGATGAAGCCGGTTTCAACCGCCGCTTCAACGCCGCCATCAACCGCATTCACAACGACTACTCCCTGCTGAGTGCTACCGAGACCGAAGGGCGCTTCGAGGTCTCACCGGTGCTCCGCCAGCTTTTCGACGCCTCCACCGTCACCGCCATCCGCGATGAATACGCCCGCCTGGCACAAGCCGATGAAGAGCAGGTAGACGAGGAAAAGGAGAAGGCTTCCGATGACTAGCCACACCAGCCTGTACCCCGGCCAATTCCGCATCAGCCGCATTCAGCTGATCAACTGGGGCACCTTCCACGGCTACTTCTCCATCCCGGTGGCGCGCAAAGGTTTCCTCATCACCGGCGGTTCGGGCTCCGGCAAGTCCACGCTGCTGGACGCGATGTCGGCGGTCTTGGTTCCACAGAGCCACCTGAAGTTCAACGCGGCGTCGCAGCAGGACCTAGGCCGGCACAACGGGCGCAGCCTGGTCTCCTATGTACGCGGTGCCTGGCGGCAGCAAGAAAACGCGCAGACCGGTGAGATCGCCCCCGAATACCTGCGGGAGGGCGCTACCAACTCGGTGGTTGCCCTGACCTATGACAATGGCGCGGGCAAGCAGCACACGCTCATAGCTATCTTCCGCCTCAACGGCGGTGAGAACTCAGTCGGCCAGATCAAGAAGTTGTATGGGCTGGTGCCGGGTGATGAGGACGTCGATAAGCTCAGCCCTTTGCTCACCCGCAGCCTGGACACCCGCAAGATCAAGGCCCTGTACAAGGGACCCGGCGTGTCCTTTACGCCGACATATGCCACGTTTGCGGATCGTTTCCGCAAACGCCTTGGCATCAAGAACGTGGAGGGCCAGCTGCTTCTTCACCGCACGCAGTCCGCGAAGTCGCTCTCCAGCCTGGATCAGCTCTTCCGGGACTACATGCTGGACAAGCCCTCGACCTTCTCCAGAGCGGAGGAGGCCGTGGAGCAATTTGAGGATCTGCGCCAGGCGTACCTGCGGGTCGAAGACGTCAAGGCCCAGATTGATACGCTCGCTCCCCTACCCCAGCTGCATGCCCAGCGCGCAACCGCGGAGGCAGATAAGCACAAAGCCGAGGCCATGAACGAGGCGCTGCCAGCCGTGCGCTCCCGCCTGGTGGCAGAAGAGCTGGACTCTCACATCCGTGCGCTGAGCGCCCAGCAGGTAGAAGCTCAATCCGAAGTGGAATCCCTCGAGGCTGACGTCGCCCACCTTGATGATGCAGAGCGCCGCGCCGCGATGGCCGTCTCCCAGCTCAGCGCCGGCGAGCTCGATGCCCTGCGCGCCAAAATGGAGACCGCCGACATAGAGATTGAACACCGCTCCAAAGAATTCCAGCGCCTTGCGGCTGCCGTGGGCGAGTGGACCGAACACTATGAGCTCAGCCCGCAAGGATTCGCAGAGCTGCAGGCCAACGCCCAGCTGCGCCTCTCCGACTTCGAAACCGACTCCGCCAATCTGACGAACCAGCAGCAGGAAGCCGGCGTGGCCGCCCGCGATGCGGCCACCGCCTGCGCCCGGCTCGATAGCGAGCTGCGCTCTTTTAGCTCGCGGCGCACCAACATCGACAAGGCTCTGGTAGAGCTGCGCTCCCAAATTGCCCGCGATACCGGCTATGCCGAATCCGAGCTTCCCTTCGCCGGCGAGCTCATCGATATTAGCCCGCAGCAGGCGGACTGGGAGCCGGTCATCCAAAAGCTACTGCACGGCTTTGCCGCTACGCTGCTCGTGCCTGAGGACGCGCGGCAAGCCATTAACCAGTGGGTCAACTCCCGCAACGTGGGTACCCGTCTGGAATACCGCACCATCCCGGAGTTCACGTCGGCGCCAGCCTCCGCGCGCAGCCCGCGGCAGCTCATCCACAAGCTGGAATTCCAGGATCACCCCATGACGGCGTGGGTACGCCAACACATTTCCCGCCGCTTCAACTATGAATGCGTGGAGTCGGTAGCGGAACTGGACAAGGTCACCACAACTCCGGCCGTTACCCGCGATGGCTTGGAAAGCCGCCCCAAGGACAAGGACGGCTCCACGCGTTTCATCAAGGATGACCGCACGCGCTTTGCCGGTACCGCATGGTACCGGGTGGGTTCCACCAACACCGCCAAGATTGAGCTACTGCGCTCCCAGTTAAAGCAGGCCAAAGCCACCGCCAGCGCCACCGCCAGGCAGGTCCATAACCTCAACCGGAAGATGGACATCCTGCGCACCCAGCGCGATAAAGCCCAGCAGGTGCTGGACTCGAGATTCCAGGACATTGACACCGCCTCCGCGAAAGCCCGCAAGCAGGACCTGCAAGCGCAATACGATTCCCTGGCATCCTCCCCCGAAGCCCAAGCCTTGGCCGCCGCACATCAGCACGCGAAGGAAAAGCTGGAGGCTGCCCGCACCCGGCTCAACCAGGCACAGAAACACCTCGGTGACGTCGAAGGCGAGCTGAAGCGCTCCACCGAGCGCCGCCACGCCATCGGTACCGTTCCGGAAATCGCCGACAAGGACATAGCGAAAGCCGTCGAGGAGGCCTTACACAAGGGCAAGCGCACGCTGACCATCGATAACATCGATGCCCGGCGCGATGAAGTCCAGGCCGACCTGCAGGACGCCGCCCGCACCGCCGCGCGCCGCATCGAGGAGGCCAACGGCAAGATCGTCTCCGTCCTCCACGCCTACCTGTCCCAGTGGCCAGCAGAAGCCGCCGACTTGGAACCGCAGGCTAGCTTCGCCGGCGAGGGCATCGAGAAGCTGAAGTACCTACGAGCTGACCGCCTGGCGGATTTCCGCGCCCGCTTCCTGGAGCTGCTCAACGGCCAGACCGTCCAGAACCTCTCCCACCTGGCCTCCTCCCTGCGCCATGCCCGCAGCGATATTGAAACGCGCATGGAGTTCATCAACAAGTCCCTGGAGCGCTCGCCCTTCAACGGTGAGCGCACCCTGCGCATTGATGTCAAGGATGCCCGCGGCCAAGTGGTCCAAGACTTCCAGAGGGACCTGGATGCCGCCACCTCCCACAGCCTGGCCGAAATCAGCCTGGATGATCACGATGCCGCCCTGCAGCGCTACCACGCCTTGGACAAGATTCTGAGCCGCCTAGGCTCTAGCCACCCGGAGGATATCCGCTGGCGCAACGTGGTCTTGGATACCCGACGCCACGTCAGCTTCATCGGCCGCGAGTGCTACCCCGACGGCACCACAGCCAATACCTATCAGGATTCCGCCTCGCTCTCCGGCGGCCAAGCACAAAAACTCGTCTTCTTCTGCCTGGCAGCGGCCCTGCGCTTCCGCCTGGCGGAGCCAGACCAGGACGTGCCCACCTATGGCTCCATCATCTTGGATGAGGCCTTTGACCGCGCCGATCCCACCTTTACCCGCACGGCCATGTCCGTCTTTGCGTCCTTTGGTTTTCACATGATTCTGGCCACGCCCTTCAAGCTCATCCAGACGCTCTCGCCCTACGTGGATGGCACCATCGTGGTCAACTACGACGAGCCGACCATCAACGGCCGCCCACAGGCGCGCACGGGCTATTCGCTTATCGACGCCTCCACCCTCTCCTCCCCCAATCCCGACCAGCCCCACCCCGAGGAGCCCGCCGATGCGGATGCCTAAAGACCTGCAGGCGCATGCGGACAAGTACCTGCGCAACCACTTCGCCGAAGCGCTCGCCGAACCAGATTCGCTGCACCTGGCGTGGCCCCTGCACCCACCAACGGCTACTGCCGCCGCAAGCGATATCAGCACCACCCAGGATTTCATCCGCGCCTGGCAGCGCTGGCCGCACCAGGACGAAGTCATCTATGAAACACGCAATTGGTCCCGCGCGGGCCTGGGCGCCAACGATGTGCCCACCCGCGTAGTCCTCACCGGCGCTGAACGCATCGCCACCGCCGCGGGCCTGGAACGCGAGTACTCCGCCGCCCGGCAGCGCGCCCAGGACATCGCCGCCATCTTCCCGAACTCCCCGGAGCTCACCCAGACCGTCCACCGCTCCTACAACCAGTGGAAGGACTTAAGTTCCTATGACCTGCGCTGCCTAGGACCGTGCCTGACCTGGCTGCGCGCAAACCCCAATTCCGGTGAGTGGGAGCGCGCCGTGCCGGTCGAAGGCGTGGACGGCAAGTGGATTGGCAACCACCGCCGCCTACTGCTGACACTCCTCGCTCCCTTCGGTATCACGGACTTGGGCCTACGCCGCAGCGACACCCGCCTGCGCCTGCGCTACCTCAACCACGCACCAGCGCTCTCCGATATCGAAATCCCCCTCGCCAACGCTGCCGAGCTCTTCCCCAACACCCCACCCCGGGTACTCATCGTGGAAAACAAGCAAACCTTCCTGGCCCTGCCCACGCTTGCCGACGCCTCCCCTCCCACCATCGCCCTCCTCGGTTCCGGCACCGCCGCCCACCAACTCCACGCACTGAGCTGGCTGCACCACGCCGACATCACCTACTGGGGCGACCTCGACGCCGCCGGCTTTGCCATCCTCAACGCCGTGCGCGCCCACTTCCCCCACACAACGTCACTGCTCATGGACACCGCCACCGTCACCGCATTTCAACACCTCGCCGTCCCCGACCCCGGCGACGGCTCCGCCACGCTTACCCACCTCACCACCGAGGAGCAGCGCGCCTACCGCCTGCTCTTCACCGAGGGCCGGCTGCGCATTGAACAGGAGCGGATTCCGTTTGCGCATGCAAACACAGCAATTAGGAAAGCTTGCCCCTGACCATCAGACACCCTGAATCATATTGACTCATATCTGATTCACGTGTTTAATCGAGGTCAACAAGGAGCACCACCATGAACATCCCCACTGACTTCGGCGAGCGCGTCCGCACGCAGCGTCAGCTGCGCGGTCTCAGCCAAAGAGAGCTTGCCGCTATGACTGAAGGCATCCTGTCCCAGCCCACCCTGGCCCGCCTAGAGAAAGGCACGGCCACGCCTACTCTCCACCACATCATGGCCCTCGCGTGGGCACTAGGCATCGACGCCGCCGAGCTTGTGGACGCCACCCCACTCTCTAAGCGGGTACGCGTTGCTGCCCGTGGTCACCAGACCAAAGTTGAAGGCGCAACACGAGCCCTTCTTCCGTATCTCCAGCTGCGTGTGAACCTGGATAACGCACATGCCTAATTCACCAAGCCCCTCGAAACAAGGTGTCGAACTCGCTGCTCGCTTTCGCGCGAAGCACAATCTTGGTGTGGGACCAGTCGATGACATCAACGAACTCATGAAACTCGTTGATGCTGACTTCATTGTCCTCGACTTAGCGGAAGACCTCGATGCGCTGACGCTTCGCGATCCTGGCTCTGACGCTTTAACCGTAGGGATTGGCACTAGCAACAATCCTTTCCGCCAGCGTTTAACCATCGCGCACGAAATCGGGCATATCGTGGCCGGGGATATCACGGAGGATGGTGCTTCCCTGCAATGCGATAAGACTCTTCCCAACGAAGTCCGCGCAACTACTTTTGCACGCTGCGTCCTCTGCCCCGAGGAAGCGTTGCGTGAAATGCCTCAGTACGAAGATCCAGAACAGCTTTTGTCTGCAGTTGTCCAACGCTTCCAGGTCTCGCCATACGTAGCAGCCATCCAGCTTCATCAGGCAGGTCTCATGTCGAAAGACACTAAAGAGGAATTAAAGAATCACACCGCCAAAAAGCTCGCCTCCCGCTTCGGATGGAAAGCCACGTATGACCACGCCTGCAAGGTTGCGCAGCTGCCACGAGCTTCCGAGAGGCTCGTCGCCGATGCCTACAAGGCATATGCCCTGGGACTCATCGCGCTGCCAACAGTAGCGTTCGCCGAGCAGGTAAGCCCAGAGGAAGTAGCGGACTCAATGTACGCCGCCCCGGGTTCTGTCGGTAAAAACCTAACAGGTCAGCGCGATATTGAGGCCGACCTGGAAGACTTCTTCGCTAACGAGTAGGTTCACCGTGACTAGAAGGTTCATATTTGCGGACACCAGCGTGTTGCTGAACTTCATCTGTGCCGACGAGCAGGACCTTCTTCTTAAATTCGTGGGCAATGACAAACTTCACGTGCCTGCTGCAGTGAACAACGAGATACACAGAAAGCTAAAGGACACCAGGTTTCAGTGTGGCTCCCGCACATGGTCATTACTCATTGCGCATGGCCACGTGCAGGTGCTTGACGACGACATGGATCGCCTCTTCAAACACATCCGCCTATTCGCGGGTCCGAGATATTCAATCCAAGGTGGAATGGCGAAGAACCTGGGACAAGCTCTCAAAGTTCGATGTTCTCGCCCCTTTCGAAACGACTCGATTGAACGACCGCACGATCTACCGAGCGCGAAAGAAAACTAAGTGACCCTCACCTGCCAGTAGCCCCGGTGAGGGTCGAACAGCTGTACATGATGTAGGGCTGCTCCTACCAAGAATTATGCCCAACGAGCGCAGCGATAGTCAACGCCTGCGTCACGATTAGGAAACGGCAAGCGGTAGCTCCGCTGAAAGACCATCAATTTACGAATCCAACTACACCAACCCCAGGACACAGCGCTTTTCGCGGACTACAGTTTCCGCTATGCACAAACTCTCTTCTCTCACCCTCGCCGTCGCAACAGCGTTCGCTCTCTCCGCCTGCAGCGACACTGACCCGATGACGTCCGAGACCCCAGACCCCGTGGCCGAAGAAACAACAACGACTGAAGAATCAACGACGCCAGAAAGCCCAAACAGCTCTTCAAGCACCAGCGAGGAAGTCGAAGGCCCCTCCCCAACCCGGGCTGACGAGCAGCAGGAAGAATCCGACGAGCAGACCATCAACGCCAGCCAGGTCGGCGGCGACTGCGGCCTGACGTCAGAGGGTGACACGATCTTGGCCGGCAGCGCTACCTCCTGCGAGTTCGCCGCGGCAATGTTTGGCCCTGCCAAGAAGGCCTCCTACGCCCTCTACCAAGCAGACCCCACGGTTAATCCCCTCTACACCGCGAACATCACTGCTAAAAGCCCCGTTACCGGTGAGAGCTACCAGCTCACCTGTCAGATTAGTAGTGACTTAACAGGGCTTAGTTGCCGCAACCCCGACGACAACAATGTGTTCGCCATCTTTACCTCGGACGCCCGTGATTGGCCGCAGCGCCTGAACACTACCGACTAACCGCCCGAGCTACTCCAGAATCAACGATGCCGTCTTCTCCGGCGGCACATCCTTCAGCTGGCGACTCTTGACGGCCCACGACGCCAGCCCCAGCACAATCCAGA
>NZ_KV813947.1:78492-79575 GCF_001813755.1 Corynebacterium sp. HMSC074H12 | reverse complement strand
GAACAAAGAGCAGCGCCAAGAACCCGATGGAGAGAACGCACCCGGCTAGCGCGAAGTACTCATAAAACTTATTCGGTGCAATGGGCCGAGTCATTCCGGAAACCTGCCCGGTGCGCGCAATCTTCCAGGCGCAGAAGCAGGTATAGAAATACGCCACCGTGATGCCGGCACTGGACATATCGACGACCCACGTCAACGCCGCGCGCCCGAACCACGGGGTCACCAAGCACACCGCGCACACCAAAAGAATCGCATTGCGCGGGGCGTGCTGCTTGCCCTTGAGCTCACCAAGGCGGCGCGGAACCAAGTTAGCCCGCCCCAGCGTAAACAGCACACGGCTTGCCGCGGTGTAGAAACCATTAAGTCCTGTCAACACACCCGCGCTCACCGCAACGACCATAAGCACCAAGCCAGCTGGTCCCATCACCTCGCTAATGGCGGCTGCCGGTGGCCACGCCTCCCCTTCGAAAGCTTCGTGACGGGTTCCCACAGCGATGGAGGTTGCAAGCATCATCGCCATATAAATAACCGTCGCGACAGTAATCCCCCATAGCAGAAGCCCCAGCGCCTTCCGCGGAGAGAAGTTAAACTCACCTGCCAGCTGCGGAATGGAATCAAAGCCCACGTAAGCCCACGGGGCAAAAGCGATGATGGTCGCCACCGCCGCAGCCGGCGGCACATCCACGGGAAAAGCTGGGGCAAGCTCCGGGCGCTCGACGACGTAATAGATCACCATCGACGCCACGATAACCACCACTGCCAGGATCATAAGCACCACGGCAAAGAACTGGAACCGGCCGGAGAGCGCAGCACCCTTGGAGTTCAACCACGCGAACCCAATGATAAACAACGAGCAGATGACTACTTCGGGGAGATAGATGGTCCACCCGGCGACGTCGTAAAGCGCGCCCCGCATAACCAATTCAGGGAACGTGACACGGAAGACGAGCGTGACCGCCGACGCATTCAACGCGACAACGCACGAGTACCCCAGTGTCAGCGCCCACCCCGCGATAAACGCGTGAGTTCGGCCGAGTGCGGCCATGGCAAACGCCACGCCACCACCGGTCAGCGGCAGCGCGC
>NZ_KV813947.1:65991-78392 GCF_001813755.1 Corynebacterium sp. HMSC074H12 | reverse complement strand
CAATCATCAGGCCACCGATGACAAAGCCGATGAGTGTTCCAGCAAGCCCCGCCTTCTGCATCCAGTCGAAGGGCAAGATATAGGCACCCCAGCCAATCGCCGCGCCCAAGGCCATGGCAAAGACCCACGAGGGCTTCATCGTTTTCCGCAGTGTCGCATTCTCCGACATGTAGTTTCACTCCAGACAATTCACCTTGAGCGCCAGGACCTTGCGGACGATCCCAGCGCGCGTTTCTGGAAAGTCTAGAGGTTCTTGGTTAGGTGTGCTGCAGATCTAAGAAACTTAACGCGGGGTTCCACCTTTCATTCAATGAACCTAACCGATGGTGGCCATCGCAGTGTTCTGCCGCTGGACACCCAGATACTGCGAGTACGCAAGTACTTCCAACGCAGGCACAGAGCGCTTGACGACGCCTCCTTTTGCCCACCACCATAGGCAGCTTGGCGCCCATGAATTTTAAAAAGGATGATATCGCGCATCTAAGTGCGCTTGAATTACTTGGGCCTAAAACTGATCGGAGTCAAGAATTTGTGGAGGGACCCCACAAGCCAATTCCCGGCGAAAAGGGTTTCCTCTTCGTTGGGATAAATGGTCAAGCTAGACGGCGGTTAAGATCCGCGGACCAATTGGCAATCTCCCGTCCTAAGTACTCGACGTAACGGCGACGGTCCTCCTCATCCAAACCCTGAATCTGAGCAATAGGCGTATTAGTGTTGTCAGGTTTTGAAATGGTTGGCTTTATCAATCTAATCCCACCACCTAATTCGCATAGTGACCGCGGTATTTCTCCATGATTGCCTCAATATCTCGGAATAACGCCGGCCCGTACTTCGGGTGGCGCAGACCAAACTCCACACTGGCAGGGATAAAACCTGCCGGGTTTCCCAAGTCGTGGCGAATACCATCATGAACAACGACGTGGACGGGGTGCCCTTCGGAGATGAGCAGATCGATGGCATCAGTCAGCTGTAGCTCCCCTCCTTTACCCGGGGTGATGCGGCGCAAAGCATCGAAAATTGCGCGGTCTAACAAGTAACGCCCAGTTGCCACCAGATCCGACGGCGCATCCTCTACTGCTGGCTTTTCCACCATCCTGACGACCTTTTTCACACTGTCCTCATCAGTGCTCTCGATATCGAACACGCCATAGTTCGACACCTGCGCAGGGTCTACTTCCACGGCCAACAGCACCGAGCCACCGTGTTCTTGGCGCACACGAATCATCTCGCTCATGGCTGCAGTGGGCTCGATGACGTCATCGGGAAGCATGACAGCAAAGTACTCTTCATCGTCATCCAGCACGGTCTCCGCCAAGCCGACGGCATGCCCCAGCCCCAAAGGCTTTTCCTGCACAACTGCTACCGGCTGAATAATCTGCGCGGCACGCTCCACCTTCGCCGCCTGCTCGTCCTCGCCGCGGGCACGCAGGATCTCCACCAATTCAGGAAACTCATCAAAATGGCGCATGACCTCGTCCTTGCTAGGCGAGGTCACAATAGCTAGCCGTGTTGCCCCGGCACCCGCAGCTTCCTCGGCAATCATCTCAATGCCTGGAGTGTCCACGACTGGGAGCAACTCCTTCGGGACAGTCTTCGTAGCAGGCAGGAAACGCGTACCCATACCTGCTGCGGGGACTACAACAGTGCGGACGGAAGTGGAATTAGCCATAGGGCGATCTTAATGTATGAAAGTCCATTAAGCCGTTACTCGCTGCCACAGTGGAGCAGATATGTTAGGACACCTCCCACCATCCCCGCCGAGGCTCGCTAGAATACTTATTCGTCTCGTTCTCACGCAAAAAGGAGCCCCTCATGCGTCGACCACCGCGCACCGGTAAAGCACTCGTCGCTCTCGTCTTAACCGCCTCGCTGGCTACTGGCCAGGTCACCGCACCAACACCTGCACAGGCACAACAGCTTCCAGCATTCCAGATGCCGGCGATGCCCCAGTTCAACGAGGAGCAATTCCGCCAAGCGATCACCGCACTGGTGGCACTTGCCGCAGGTATCGGCGGTTTGGCGCTCCTCGCAGGCATCCTTCCAGGAATCGGTTCTTCCCAAAGCCCTACCCCCACTCCCACGCCGACGGCGAAGCCAACCCCCTCCGAACAACCGAGCACAACCGCCGCTCCGACGGCCAGCACTAAGCCCAGTGCCACCTCAGCCAAGCCGACCACGAGCGCTACACCGGCTCCGACGACGTCCGTGGAACCTTCCTCCGGCTATGCACAACACGTTGCAGGCATCAAGGACCGACTCGCTAATAGCGAAGATAAGGCACCACTCTGGGCTTGGACAGCACCGCGCGGACCGCAGCTCAACCTCCCCACCCATGAGGGCAGCGGCCAAGCAACGCATCCCTCAGTCCTCTACTTTGAAAACGGTTGGAACGGTTGGAAGTACTGGATGGCCATGACCCCGTACCCGGGCAGTGATGAGAGTGAGGAGGACCCCAACGTCGTCGTCTCCAACGACGGCTGGACCTGGCAGTTTCCAACCGGTCTCGCCAAACCTATCGATGATCAACTGGGCAAGCCCAACCCGCACAACTCCGATACGCAGCTCGTCATGGCTCCAAGCGGAGAAATGTACTTAACGTGGCGCATGGTGGACCGTCCTAATGGCAAGACCAACCGCATTTTCTTGGTCACGTCCACCGATGGCGTGCGCTGGTCTGAGAAGGAAGAAATCTGGTCCGGCGAACCGCAGTTCATGTCCCAGTCCCTTATCTGGACTGGTGACAACTGGCGCCTTTACGGCGTTGCAAACCGCGCCGGCGTGCCTAACCGAATCATCTTTTACGAGAGCACCGATCTCAAGACGTGGTCCGCGCCCCGATACCCCTCTATTGATCCTTACCTTCAGTCGAACGAGCGCTGGTGGCACATTGACGTTCAACGCTACAACGGCGAATATATTGGTCTAGTACACATCATTCCGAGTGGCACAGTCCAGAAGGGCAATCTATACCTGATGCGGTCAAAGGACGGCATCAACTGGAAGCGCTCAGACACCCCGATCATCTCCCATGAGGAATCCGGCTACCCGAACCTCTACAAGTCCGCCCTCGTGCCCCACGGCAGCGGCGATGACCTCACCTTCGAGTTGTACTACTCCGGCTTTAGCGACGGTTCCCGCCCCGAGTGGCGTATCAACCGCACCGTAGCAGAACGCGTCCAAGCGGACTTCTAATCAAGGAACTCGTCGACCCACTGTGCAAAGGTGGGGCATGCTTCCTTCAGGATGGGCCATGGAACCTCATTGAGTATTCGTGGCCCATCAACTTGTTTTTCATAGCGCTTGCCTAGCTTGTCTTCCCACCATTTCGCCACACGATGAGACGGTGAAGTTACTACCGAGCCGTTAATAGCTTCTACATCGCCGTGTGCCTTTGTCAAAGCTGCCCGCGCTTCTCGGACAACAGAAGGCTTTTCCCTTGTGTTTCCAGAAGCCAGCGCCGCAATTACGAGTGTCTCAAACTCATAGAGGACCGGACCCACTACTAATTTGCTCTCGTCAACGTCAAGACCTTTGACGATAGATTCCGTTGCGTCACGTTTCACCGCATCCCGGAGTTCGGGACCAACAAGCTCAGAATGCATCTTCTGGAATTCGGAACCATAGACGTCAAAGAGAACACCCACTTTGTCTATCCCCGGGTTCCTCAAGAAATTGCGCGCAGGATCCACCATGTGTTTCCACGCGCCTCCACCACGAGCACTGATGCCGCGTTTATTTGTGCCTGTCTTTGGAGGATTCGTGATTACATAGATGCCTTTGGAGGCCGCTAGCTGAACCAAAATACGCTCGGCAAACTGCTGTTCAGTTTGCCCCTCGACAATCAGGTGACGCACGGACATATTTACAGTGCTTCCTCGTATCGTAGATTTCCGCCCAAGAGGTTCATCCGCCACATCTCTCCTAGGGTGTAGTCGCTCAAGAACGCTTCCAGCTGCTTTTCAGATGGAGACACAACTTCGCTTTCTCCGTTGTTCCTAGTGAGTACTGCCACGTTGTGCACAGAGAATTCATCAAGAAGGAGGGCCGACTGCGTAGCGACCACGCATTGACGTCCTGCATGGGCAGCCTTGCGTAATAGTGCCGCCAACTGCACGATGGCATGTGGATGCAGGCCCAACTCGGGCTCATCAAGAACAATGCACTGTGGTCTATCAGGCGAAAGCAACAACGTTGCAAGGCAGATAAATCTCAGCGTGCCATCACTAAGTTGCGCCGCGTTAAAAACAGTATCAAGGTTCTTCTGTGCCCACCTCAAACGCACGTTGTCTTGCGAAGCTCCTTCTGGGACCAAGACGAAGTCATCGAAAAAAGGGGCCACGTTGCGTATTGCCGAGACAATCTCAAAGTAGTCATCAGGATGCTCATCCTTCAGCCGCAGTAGGTACGCAGCGATATTTCCGGCATCGGGATGAAGGCTTAAGTTGTCGGCCACCGAAGAAAAAGTTTTCGGTGGAGCCTGGGGTCCTACATCGTCGAAGTGGAACACCCGAATACCCGCAAGGAGTGGGCGAACGTACTGAGCGAAGCGCTGTTCCTTACCGCTGAGTTTCTCCAGAGCAGTCTCAGTTCCAGCCGGCAGAGGGCTATCGTACGGCGCCGCGTATTTCTTGCGGTCGTGGAAGGTTAACCACTCCTCGAGGAAGGCTTTATCCTCATCTGTACTCTTGAGACGCGCAATGTATCCATTTGATTTGCCGGCATCGTTGGGACTGAACTGCACATTCAAGGAAAGGACTGAATCACGCCCTTGCGGTCCAACGTGGAGGAGATTATTCATTCCGCCACGTGCGAGCACATAATTTTGAAGTCGACTCTTCATGATGTGGGCCATCAGTTCAAAACTTCGGATGATGTTGGATTTGCCTGCACCGTTTGCACCGATAAGAACTGTCACGTCCGGTGCCAAGGTGAGCTTTACGTCCTTGATGGACGCAAAGCCTTTAACGGCGACGTACTCAATTGGCTGAATGGTGCTCATACAGGAAACAATACAATCTTGTTCCCCGCCGGGCGCGTCACCGTGGGCTAAGCCCACCGTCGGCATACCCCCGTTCAATTAGGGCGGAGAGTGTCCTCACGCTTTTGCGTTCAACATCATATTTGTCGAACAAGTAAGTTTGGACTCCACGATTAATTGGGGCTTCTAGCCGCATGTCGTCCGATAGACTAGTTCCGACGCACAAGGAACACGCACCATGACTGAACAGGAACGCCTCCAAGCACTTGAAACTCGCGTTAGCGAATTGGAGTCTCAGGTGGCCCAATTACTGCAGGCCCTCGGTCATGCTCCTTCGCGCCCCAGTACTGCAGACACACCGCCGCCGGCGAACGTTCACTCTGAAAACCGCTCACCGGAAGAGAAGATTGCCCTCTTCATGGATTACTTCACGGGGAGGACAGATGCCTATGCAGTGGCCAAAAATACTGCGGGAAAGAAGGCTTGGTACCCGGCTAGCAATGGCTACTATGACCGAAGAAATCCCGACCTAAAGCCCCTGACGCCAAAGGTGATCGAAGGACATCTGCGCCGTGACAACCGCTTCCACGTTGGGCTTTATCCACTGTGCACAGACGACAGTTGCCGGCTGTTGGTCTGCGATTTTGATGATGATGACTTCAAGCAAGCCGCCCGCGCCTACGCGGAAGAATCCAAGAACCAGGGCCTCGACCCACTCATAGAAGTATCGCGCTCTGGGAACGGAGCTCATGTCTGGGTGTTTTTTGACGAACCTATTCCCGCCAGCCTCGCCCGTTCCGTGGGCATCGGGCTTCTTGCCAAAGCTAGCCCGGATTCCTACTTCTCCAGTTTCGACCGGTTCTTTCCGTCCCAAGACACGCTGCCGGCGAAAGGCCGCGGTTTCGGCAACCTGATTGCCCTCCCATTAGCAGGCCACCATCGTGCCGAAGGCACAACGGTCTTCGTCGACAGTAATTTTCAACCTTTGTCAGACCAATTCGAGGCTTTGGCAAGTACGAAGAAGTCAACACTTTCCGAGCTCAAGAGAATCTACGCTGAGCTTCAGCCCGATCCCGAGACATCCCTCCCCCAGGCACCCACCCGCGCCGAGCTAATGAGGCTCAAGGCTTCTGGGAAAGTCCACGTCACCCACGATTCGCACGTCCACGTCGATTTATCGGGCGTCGACGCCACCACTCGTTCGGCCCTGCGGCACCTCGGTGCTATTGCTAACCCGCAGTTCTATATCAAGCAGGCCCAGCGTTTCTCCACCTTCGGCACTCCGCGGCTTATCGTGCGCTTTGATGAGAAGGACCAGATCCTCACGCTAGACCGCGGCACGCTCGATGACGTCCTCGATATTCTGAAAACCGCAGGATATACCGTCACCCGCCGCGGCCATACACCGAAACCACAGCGTATCGATGCATCCTTCGCCGGCGAACTACGCCCCTACCAGCATTCCGCCGTCACACAGATGCTCAAGCACAAGTCTGGAATGCTCATTGCTCCTCCCGGCACCGGTAAGACCGTCATGGCCTGTGCAATCATCGCGCAGCGTCAAGTTCCCACTGCAGTGATTGTTCCATCCAGGGAGCTTGCTACCCAATGGCACAAAGCCCTCAAACAGTTTCTTCCAGACGTCCACGTTGGGCAATACTCGGGCGCTAAGAAGAAGCTCAGCGGCGTGGTAGACATTGTCACAGCTCAGTCCATCAGCCGTAGCGATTCCAAGACTGACTTTCTCTCCAGCTACGGCCACATCATTGTTGACGAATGCCACCGAGTCGGAGCCGCGGGTTTAACCAATGTCCTCGCGCACCTCAACGTCCGTTTTATGCTCGGTATGACCGCGACACCGTACCGATCCGACGGTCTTGATAAGTTACTGCCTCTCATTTGCGGCCCTATCCGCCACACCGTCGAGCTCGATCGCCCTGGGCAACGCAACTATGTAGTCCACAACACGGACTTCACCTACGATGCTCCTTACCTGTTCTGGCCCGACCTCGACACCGCCCTGGCGGCGGATGAGCACCGCAACCAACTCATCGCCGATGTCATCTCACAAGCAGCGCAGGACGAACACACTGTCCTCGTCCTGGTGAAAAGACGCGAACATCTCGCTGCCCTCAACGCCTTGCTTGCCGACGCCCCCTTCCCCGTCCTCCAACTCCACGGCGGACAGAAGGCTACTGAGCGGCAGGCCGTGCGTGAACAGCTTGCCACCACACCGCATTTCGTCCTTTTAGCCATGTCCCAGGTAGCCGGGGAAGGCATTGATCTTCCCGCGCTGGATACTCTTGTGCTGGCCGCCCCAGTAAGCTTCCGCGGCGTTGTCATTCAGCAGGTTGGCCGAGTCACGCGCGATACCGATGACAAGGAAAGCATCTCTGCCACCGTCCACGACTTTCTCGATCCCAACGTCCCAGCCCTCGCCGCAGCCTTCAGAAAGAGAAGCTCCACCATTGCCAAGCAGGGGTTCACTCGCAATAGTATTTAAAGGTGCCCCGTGCGTGACCGATTTCTACTAGATTAGGGGCCGCGTACAACTGAAATCCTTGTTGGTCAGCCAGATGAATCGGAGCAGCACAGTGGCTGAATTTGTAATCATTTACAAACGTAAATCCGGAGAGTCCCTCATAGAACAATTCTCGGACTTGACTCAAGCACTTAAGGAACGCCTCCGCCGCGAAGCAGCAATTGACGATTTTGATATTGAGATCGCCCACATTTCAGCGCCCTCACTAGAGTCCTTGAAAAAGTCGCATTCACGGTATTTCATGGGCAAAGCTAAGTTAGAAGGTGGCCAGAAGGGATCAGCCCCCAAAGCGGCGGTGTCGCGCTTCTCAGTGACAATCCTTCGACCTCCATAAGAAATGCGCCTCAGCTCTATGAGTGATGACATTAGGTTCGCCACTAACCCCGCTCACGCGACAATTCAACCGAGACCAATCCACCAATCACTAATTCGGCCCTCCGAAGAAACCTCTAAGACTAAAGTCATCCTGCCTTTTCTCGTTCGACTTATCAAACCTCGCGCACAGGTTACCAAGGTTCCATCGTCGCGAACCAAGTGAACCGCGCGACTATTATAAACTTCCGTAGTCAGTCTTCCCAAGGCCACCTTTTTTAACACTCTTCTTTCTGCCGCTCGCTGCCCTCTCCTCGGTTTTGGGAAAACGTAATAAACGTCGAGCACACCCTGAATCTGGGCACCGTTGGGCAAATTACTTAACGGATCAAGGGAAAGAATTGCGAAGTGAAATAAGAGGTCAATCGATAAGCAGACCAATGGAACAAAGGGGGCATTGGTTTTCGACTTCATCAGCTGCGACTGCAGGGGGTAAGAATGCGCCGCATCGTGACGAGCTTCGGCTAGCTTGGTAAATCTCTCCTCCAAGGAATCATTCAAATAATTACGCCAAATTGAAGGATTAGTTTCATTTAAATCCTTGACCAAAAGGCTAAGGATTCTGTTAACCGCACTATTGAAAGATGGACCTTTCTTCTTTGAGAAGTCTTCAAGTAGGTCTTTTATTTCTGAAAACTTGAGGTTCGATCCGCTCCATTCAAAAGCCAAATCGGACAACGACAACCTGGATCCGTCCCCCGAAAACGAATGAATGGAGTTTAGAACCGATTGGTTATCGAGTGGAGAATACCTCCGCTTACTTCCTGAACCCAGATAATAAAACTGTCTTTTTACCAACTTCTTAATAACTTCATTGCTTTTGGGCAGCTGCAACGACGATATTGCACTAGCCCAACTGCGAGAACGATCCTGATAGAACTGCTCAACTGACTGAAACAAAGCAACATCGAGACCGCGGGCAAGAACATCTTCGACGCCATCTTGCAACCATGCTCGCCGCGAGGACTCACTTGGACTCATTCGACCTAGTCCCGCTAGGTCTGAAGCACTTTCTTCGAGGGAAACTGCGGCATTCAATTCATCGACAGCCTCAATAAGCCGCTCAATTCTGTCACACAGCCCATGCACAGCGTCATTCATGCTCTATTGTTTAAGAAATCGTCGATTACCGAAGAAACGGCATCAATGCGGTGCACTACTTTACTGGGAGTATTTGTGGAACTCGTAAATGAATTTACAAACTCGGTATCTACGAAGATGTTTCTAAAATGCGCAAGAAATTCTTCAGAATTTTGCTCAAGCACCTGACGTTCCCGCTGCTTCAAGTTATACAGTGAAACCATCTCAGCGTCGAACAGTCCACCAATCACTTGATCACGCCATCCACTTTCTGGAACCCAGCGTTTAAATCGTTTGCGTCCGAAAATTTTCTGGGACGAAAGTAGGATTTCAGGAAAACTGTCGGCAATGCCATGAATTTTCCTTGCCCTGACATCTCCCCCCTCAGACAGGTCCATAACGGTATCCATAGCGGTGGATTGGTCATTAAGGAATTTAGGATAAAAGAAAACCATCGTAATGAACCTCAAAACATAAGTCAAATCATCCATTCGCTTATACGCGGGAGAATTAGTGGACTTAATTTTGAGGGATTCAAGTAATATTGGATTTTCTGCAAGACTATGGATCTTGTCGTTTAGCGGGTTATCGAACAGCGCGTTTCGAATCTCCTGGGCGTTTAGAGGTTTACCCTCAGTATTCAGACGCCGGAACACTGTCCTAGTCAGCAGCTCGTTAGTATTCCGTTGAACAATGACAGTTCTGAGAGGTCGGAAATCCAATTTATGCCTCTGCTCCTCTGGCAGCATCTCGCAAGTCATCCCCTCAAACTCGCATAGGTAATCGAGCCCTTGGAGCTTGAAGTCGTTGCGGAAGAAATTCCGAATAGCCGTTAGCCGTTGTTTACCGTCAATTACCTTATACGAAGTTGACTCCTCCGAAAGATAAATAGGAGGAACAGGAAGGTTCAATAGAAAACTCTCTATAAGTAAAGATCGTGCATGGTCGTTCCAACGGTCTCGACGTTGAAACTTGGGAACCATGTCAATCACCGAAGATTCCATCATTTGAAACAAGGACAACAAAGTGTTGTCCGAAGCCTGTACGGAAAGCCCTTTTGAGCTGAGTTCCACCATCCGACTATCCAATGTTCCGTCCCTCAACCTTAGTAATTTGCTCTATCTAACCCTTGATGGCAATTCTAACGGAAAGAATTAAGCTGCAACGGCAAGTTGCTTTAACGAATTCTTCAAAGTAACAGAGCTCTTAGTCTCGGCGAACTTCGAACCAGCGTACGACACTATCCAAAGTTAGACCCGAGTTCCCCAGTAGACATTGATTTTTCACGAACTCTCAATCTTGCCCTAGTACTCCTCCAGTAAGACATACGGGTCGGCGAGCGGAACTATGCCGTACTTCGATGGGTAGACCTACATTACAGCCCAAGAGATAGAGTCGACGAGATGACGCCGAGGCTATGACGATTGCCATCATGCGCGATGTGACAGATGCGGTGTGTCCATCGGAGAAGCGTGGAGCAATTGCGTCGTTAGTCAGGGCCCCTTAAATCCCCAAAAAATTCGGCGGGGACTTAGCAGAACTAGGTTTCAGATTTTGAGCTTTCTAGACCTTCAACGGAGGGACTCTACGAGCAAGTCTTCTTGCTCAAACGAGAGCAGAAGGCCGAAAAGCCAACCAGTTGTACTGCCCTACCCCAACGCCGACTTCCATGCTCAACTCAAGCTCGATTTTCTCAGACTCTAACGGTCCGTTAGGAGTCTCGCGGATTATATCCGGTGCTATCTGCTCCCCGAGTAGTTCCTAAAGATACGTCTGGGCAACCCCTGGGCTCTAGCTTCTCAAATTGCTCATTAGACGCTTGACCAAATCAAGTAGCCTTCACCCTCGGTGTCAGCCCTATTCCCATTTCGTGCTACCCGTACCGCAGCAAACCGCACCATTCACGCCATATTTCAAACATTGGACGGTAGTGCTCACAATAGAATTCCCATGCCAGCTGCGCAACGTTCAATCTTTGACGCTCTCGGTGTTTGAGTTTCCGCTTTTGGTTCTTCTGTTGCGATCTAAAGCACTCCATCAGGAGATGCTTTAGCGAACCTTTGCACGATACGGTCTCCGCCTAGAGAAGATATTTGCAAACTTACCTTGCAGAGTTAGCACTCGTCTCCAAAAGCACGTCATCTTCACCCCAGCCACCCCACGACTGGCTGCAGCGCCTAAACACTGCCGACTAGCCACCAAGCTATTCCAAAACCAACGCCGCCGTCTCCTCCGGCGGCACATCCTTCAGCTGGCGGCTCTTAACGGCCCACGACGCCAGCCCCAGCACAATCCAGACCACCAGCGCGATGAGCGGAGCCGTCCCGAGCATGCCAGGCGAGCCCGGAACAAAGAGCAGCGCCAAGAACCCGATGGAGAGGATGCACCCGGCCAGCGCGAAGTACTCATAGAACTTGTTCGGTGCAATGGGCTTCGGCATCCCGGGAACCTGGCCGGTGCGCGCAATCTTCCATGCGCAGAAGCAGGTATAGAAGTACGCCACGGTGATGCCAGCACTGGACATATCGACGACCCACGTCAACGCCGCGCGCCCAAACCACGGGGTTACCAGGCACACCGCGCACACCAAGAGAATCGCATTGCGCGGGGCATGCTGCTTACCCTTGAGCTCACCAAGGCGGCGCGGGACCAAGTTCGCCCGCCCAAGCGTAAACAGCACACGACTTGCCGCGGTGTAGAAACCATTAAGGCCCGTCAGCACACCCGCGCTCACCGCAACGACCATGAGCACCAGTCCGGCCGACCCCATCACCTCGCTGATGGCTGCCGCCGGTGGCCAAGCCTCGCCCTCGAAGTCGCTGTGGTTGGTGCCCACGGCAATCGACGTCGCCAACATCATCGCCATGTAAATGACCGTCGCAACAGTAATACCCCACAGCAGAAGACCCAGGGCCTTCCGCGGCGAGAAATTGAACTCGCCCGCCAGCTGCGGAATGGAATCAAAGCCCACGTAGGCCCACGGAGCAAAAGCAATGATGGTCGCCACCGCCGCTGCCGGCGGCACATCCACCGGGAAAGCTGGGGCAAGCTCCGGGCGCTCGACGACGTAATAAATCACCATCGACGCCACGATGACCACCACCGCCAGAATCATGAGCACAACGGCAAAGAACTGGAACTGGCCGGAAAGCGCAGCACCCTTAGAGTTCAACCACGCGAACACAATGATAAACAACGAGCAGATGATTACTTCGGGGAGATAGATGATCCACCCGGCGACGTCGTAAAGCGCGCCCCGCATGACCAATTCAGGGAACGTGACGCGGAAGACGAGCGTGACCGCCGACGCATTCAACGCGACAACACACGAATACCCCAGCGTCAGCGCCCAGCCTGCGATAAACGCATGAGTCCGGCCAAGTGCCGCCATGGCGAACGCCACGCCACCACCGGTCAGCGGCAGCGCGC
>NZ_KV813947.1:0-65891 GCF_001813755.1 Corynebacterium sp. HMSC074H12 | reverse complement strand
CAATCATCAGGCCACCGATGACAAAGCCGATGAGCGTTCCACCAAGCCCCGCCTTTTGCATCCAGTCGAACGGCAGGATATAGGCACCCCAACCAATCGCCGCGCCCAAGGCCATGGCAAAGACCCACGAGGGCTTCATCGTTTTCCGCAGTGTCGCATTCTCCGACATGTAGTTTCACTCCAGACAATTCACCTTGAGCGCCAGGACCTTGCGGACGATCCCAGCGCGCGTTTCTGGCAAGTCTAGAGATCATTGATTAGGTGTGCTGCAGATCTAACTAAATTTCTAATCGAACGTGCTCCACTACTTGACCCTCCGGTAGTCCGGTAGTACAGATCACCCAGACGCTGAACAGGACATGAGACTTTCACCTAGCCACGCAGAGCGTGCTTTACGACGCCTCCCCCTTCAGGTTTCCGGGTATTCGCCCCCTCCCAGCGTCAACACGCACTAGACTTCAAAGTCGTCTCATTCATATGCATTAAGGATCTCTCATGCGCCGACCATCCCGCACCGGCAAAGCCCTCGTGGCCCTTGTCCTCACTGCTTCGCTTACCACCGCTCAGGTCTCCGCACCTACACCTGCACAAGCTCAGCAGGCGCCAGCTTTCCAGATGCCTACCCTGCCTCAATTCAACGAGGAGCAGGTTCGGCAAGCTATCACCGCCCTAGTGGCGCTTGCCACAGGCATCGGCGGTTTGGCGCTCCTCGCAGGCATCCTTCCAGGAATCGGTTCTTCCCAAAGCCCTACGTCTGCTCCCACCCCGACGGCAAAGCCAACCCCTTCCTCGCAGCCGAGCACAACAGCCGCGCCAACGACCAGCGCGGAGCCCACCACCCCAGCTAAGTCGACCACGAGCGCTCCCGCGGCCCCGACAACGTCCGTGGAACCTTCCTCCGGCTATGCGCAACACGTTGTCGACATCAAGAATCGACTCGCTAACAGCGAGGATAAGGCACCACTCTGGGCTTGGGCAGCACCGCGCGGCCTGCAACTCAACCTCCCCACCCATGAAGGTAGCGGCCAAGCTACTCACCCCTCAGTCCTCTACTTTGAGGACGGGTGGAATGGCTGGAAGTACTGGATGGCTATGACACCGTATCCGGACAGCAATGAATCCGCCGAGGACCCCAACATCATCGTGTCCAACGACGGTTGGACCTGGCAGTCCCCCGAGGGCTTGCCCAAACCCATTGATGACCAGTTGGGCAAGCCCAACCCACACAACTCCGATACTCAGCTCGTCATGGCTCCCAGCGGCGAGATGTACCTGACATGGCGCATGGTGGACCGTCCTAACGGCAAAACCAACAGAATCTTCCTAGTCAAATCGACCGATGGCGTGCACTGGTCAGAAAAGGAAGAAATCTGGTCCGGTGAACCACAGTTCATGTCTCAAGCCCTCATCTGGACTGGCGAAAACTGGCGCCTCTACGGCGTCGCCAACCACACCGGTGTTCCTAATCGAATCATCTACTTTGAAAGCGACGATTTGAAGACGTGGTCGGCTCCTCGGTACCCCTCCATCGACCCCTACGTGTCCAATGGTGAGCGCTGGTGGCACCTTGATGTTCAGCGGTACAACGGCGAGTACATTGGCCTCGTGCACATTATCCCGAGCGAAACTGTCCAGAGGGGCAACCTGTACCTACTTCGCTCCAAAGACGGCATCAACTGGAAGCGCTCAGACACGCCAATCATTTCGCATGAGGAGTCCGGCTACCCCAACCTCTACAAGTCCGCCCTCGTCCCGCACGGCAGCGGCGATGACCTCACCTTCGAGCTCTTCTACTCTGGATACCGCGAGCACCGCGCTAACTGGCGTATCAACCGCACCACAGCGGAACGCATCAGCGTGGAGTAAGCCCTCGATCTGCGTATCCCCTCTCTATGGGAGCGGATAACGCCCGCACTTTGTGAGATTGGATGTCGAAGTCGAAGAGAAACGTCTGGCTGCCGCGGACGATACGCAGGACACGTTTGCCGGGCCCGTTGTCCTTAAAAGTGTATTCCACCTTATCTTCCGGCTTAGCAACCACCACTGCGGTAAGAACGCAAAAATCTCTGCTGGCACGACCAAACCCTAGAGTCCACGTATCGGTAGGTTGTTCGTTGCGGAAGACGACTCCGCGCCGGCTTTCCCGGTCACCACGGGCCAAATTCACGTCCGTCGGTTCAAAGAAGCGAGAGTCTTCGATTCCGTAGCGGATGAATACCAGCTGTGTTCCATCAACAACGGAGCGGAATCGAACCACCTCATATAGCGAGCCTTCATACTCGAACTCCGGTGCCACGTTCCAACGCTGCTCCGCATAATTTGCAGCGCGTGTGTGCCCGAGACTGTCAGAGACCACGAAAGGGCCGCAGTCTGCGAAACACGTGCTTCGTTTCCAGAGAAGGCCTTCCCAAGCGGTGTCCTCTAGGTCAAACGCAGACCACGTATCCTCAACTTGCTTATCCAGCAATCGTGAGGCTGCCTCAGCATTGTGCTCCTTCCCACGCACAGTAAGCACATTATGAGCTAGACGACTCTGGGCATAAAAACGCTGTGGCCCCTTGGTGTAGCCTGGGTGACCAGCGTCAACGATGATGTTTCGTCCGAAGTCCCAATAAGTCAGCGACAAGTGATCGAAATGCCCGTGAATCTGCCGCGGCGGCCCGAAGCGCAGGGTGTAATAGCTCTCCAATTCCTTGGGTCTGAGCTGACCAAACCCGGAGCGTCCAAAGACGTAGCCAGCATCATAAACCTTGACGCGCGGAATCTCAGTCCCAGTTGCACCATTCGAATGTACATATTCCAAGGCTCCACCACGGACAAAATTAGGACGCCGCGGCATCGAGTCGCCTACCTCCACAAAGGTTCCCGCCGGGGTCAAAGAGTGTGCGATGAATTCTTCCAGCGGCCTCTGCTTTGCTTTAAGTTTTTCCACTCCCGGCGCATCAAACATCTCGAGTGCATCCACAGCAGTGCTGCGCAGGCGCTCAATGTAATTCGAGTACTCGGGCGCTTGTTCGTTGATAGCGCCTTCCTCGTCAATCATGACCTCGAGGCAAGCAACGGCGCGCTTGGCGCCAGTCTCCAACATCTCCTCGTTGCTCAGCCTGCCCCCTACGATCATTAGCGCCAGCGCCTGGGACAGCCCATGGTTCCAATAACCATCAAAATGCTCCAACAACCACTGACCGTGGTACGTGATGGCTTCATAAAGCCATTCGTCCTCAGGGTAAAGCTCACTCAGCACGCTTAACGACGCCGCTCTAATCGCAACAGCATGCCCGCCCCAGACGTGTTCATCGTTTTTCCATTCGGGAGTTACGTTATTCGTCTCCCACCAGTGCCAAGCTACAGTGCAAGCAAATTCAACTCCCGAAGCAATAGCGTCGTTCCACTCCACTTTGGGGCGGTCAACTGCACGATCCACTATGAAATCAATCCAGTTCAACGAGTGCACATAAAACCGTACAGTGGGGTGCAACTCCTGCGACTCAATTTGCGGCCAAAAAGGTTCTTCAGGATCAAACACCACTGCATCGTAAGTGTGAATCACTAGGACCCCACTCAGCAGCTGAGGAATCGAATTTAGACGACCTAGACCACCAGAAATTACAAGAGGACGGCCACGATTTGGTGCACTATAGAGCGACACGGGGCTCCTTTCGGCATGGACAAATGAAATGAAAGACTAGCGGCGCAAAATTCAGCTGACCAACCACTCTTTCGACAGCCAACGCTCCACAAGTAGAGTTCTCAACAAACGAATAGTTAGAATTTTTCGAGGTGCACGGGCCGGATGCAATGCCACCGCTTCCTCCTCACTACACGCGCTCAGCTTTACGATTTTGTCCACAAATTCCGAGTCCAGAATGGACGCGAGGTCAGCCCAGCGGTCACTCGAAACCAAGAACTTTGCAGCTGAAGTGATAGGAGTCAAGAAGAAATTAATGAAATCAGGACCATCGTTGCTTAACTTGTGCACTCCATTGTGGAACGGCTTAGGGGCCTGCTTACGCAGCTCGTAGAATTGACCGGAGACACCCTCAAGAGGGGCAGAGGCCTCAAATTTAAAGGCCCCACCTCGCGCAGTGGGAATTTTGAGAGCGTCTTCCCATATCTTCGATACCGCAAGGAAAGCAGATACATTCTGCATCCGATTCAGCGCAGGAAGAACATCGGCGACCGCCACCACTTCTGAATCGCAAAACGGATACATTACCTGGGATTCTGCATCGGCTTGTACCACATGGGGCTGCAAGTAACGAGAAGAGCGGAGATCCCTTCCATGCATATAAAGCAGTTCTAGATTTGTAGTAGCCGATACCGATGCCAACCAGTTGTCGAACACTTCAAAGCTGTATTGGTTCAACTCAGGTTTGAGAAGCTTGGCGTTCGTCTTACCAAAACGCCGGTACACGTATTCGAGGGAATTGGCATTAGTCTTGTCCAAAACACCTTTAAACAATGGCCACTGCCCCGCAACCAAGTTCTCACCGATTTCAATAGGTGAAGCATTTTCATACGGCGCAACCAATGCTTCAGAAGGTATGAAACCTTGGGAATCCGCAATCGACTTAAGCATTGAATCAACAAAACTACTAGGCACATTGGCCCCGGGGATTACTACACGGTGCTTGACTCCAGCAACCTCTGCGAGTTGAGCAGCAACCATTACTTCTTCTGACGTAGCCTCACCCTGTGTTACCGCGGTGACTTCTACTTCTGGCCGATCCCTAAAAAGACCTAGGATTATACGGCTATCAAGTCCTCCCGAAAGACGCAGCTGAACATGATCAGTCCCTCGTCTATCTAATGCACGCTCAGTGGCGTTCAAGAAGGCTTGCGAAAGCTCATCAGCTCCGGTAAACCAGCGATTATCCTTCTCTTCCAAACAGATCTCCGCCTGTTGCGGAGCTGCTCCGATTCGAATCGCACCCCCAACAACACGGAGGGAAGACCTCGGTGCGAGAGTTTTGACACCGCGAAAGGGCGTAACCCCCGATACTGAGTAGCCAAAATTCAAATATTCATAGGCGTAGTTCTCATCAAGCTGTACACGAGAAGAATCTCCATCACTCATCGCCAACGCGATGAATAATGGGCGATTGGAAATATACGTGAAATGTGCATCTTGACCATAGTGGATGGCTTCTAATGCTGGGACCGTATTCCAAGCGAATACACGGTTGGTATTTTTGTCTCCCATAATCGCCGCGTAGCTTCCCCACACAGGCTGCTCAAAGCGAAGGTCACCGGCACGCGTAGAAACTGCTTCAATGAGAGATGCCGAATGCAGAGGGCTTGTCGCAAATGCCCAGCGCCCCTTTTTTAAAGCAAAACACGGTTTCTTAGCCTGCGATTGCGATTGCCAAATTACGGAGGTCGTCCCACCCATGCCCAAATTGCGTACAGCCTGTGCCTTCGCCAAGTATCTCTTTCCGAGATATTTCGATATCTCAGGCAGCACTGTATCGAGTTTGTGCTCGATCTCTTCGGAGTTGTCGTTCTGCCAGTTTCGAGGGATAATCGTTAGATTTAACATGAGCGAGCACCTTTGAGGACGTATTTTTCCAATCGCTTAATTCAATAAGAGTCAGTTTCAAACTTTAATTGTGGGAAGCAAAGGGGTTTTCAAGCTTAGCGAGATATTCGAGGTATTCCGAAAGTTGTTCTTGGCTGGTCCCACAAGTATCACCAGCGTCGTTGGCGTCCTGTGAAACAAGCGCGCTTGCCACGCTACGAATCTGAGCATCGATTGAGGCTAAAGATATAGGTAAGTACGGCGGCAAGGATTCTAGCTGACCAAGAATACCAGGATCATACGATGCCAAAACGGGAATTCCCTTCTGCATGGCAAGCAGGGCCGCCGACGTATGGAATCCGCTACCAATCCGGTCAATCAGAATTGAGATACTCTGACTGCATCCTCCATTTTCATTGACCTCAACAAACTCGAAGAAGCTGTTATTCTCGCGTAGCTGTCTGAGAGCCGAAATCACCGGTTCCGGCCTCTTATCAGATAAGATTCCGATACGAATTGGTTCAACCGACTGAAGATCCTGCCGCACCATCGAAGTTTGGTCGAGATTGAAATTCGGAAACCAGGCTGATGGAAGTCCGAGCTTCAAAACTCCCGGCGAGGTAGAAATCAGCTTTGTATCGCGCTCTCTAAGAATTTCACGCGCGGTTTCACGGTTAGCCGCGAGACGAACCAAAATCGATTTATCGAGGGACTCCCAGTGGCTGCCAGGGATTAGCGCCATTTCTTCATATGGATCAGCCAGCTGGTCGTCCGACACGAAAGCATAAAGGCCGATTCCTGAACGACCCAATTGGTGTCTCAGGTTGGTGCCAGTCCCCAATGTTTCTTCGAAGAGCGGTTCATAGTCTAGGGTCACTAGGTAATCCGCTGTTTTTAGGAGGAGATTCCATGTACGCAATTGTTCCTCGACAGAGCCATAAGCTTTACCCAAAAGATGCCATTCGAGCGGACTCTGTTGTAAGTAAATCTTTCCTTTCCAAGCTAACGCAACGTTTTCATCAATAGTGGTCAGTAGACGGCGTAAGGGGTACGTCCGGTTAAGCATTCCTCGTCGGAAAGGAGGGACCTCAACTGACAAGTCCAAGTTTGTCCCGTCCTCGTCCGGCGTTGAAGCAAACTGCTGCCATATTTTCCCGAGGACAACCTCCTGGGACTCCCAAGAATGGTCCTTCCGAATCAGCTCAACTCGCTCTTTAAAACGTGGGAGATCGTGGAGGACTTCTCTAACAGCCTTAGCAAAGGAGTACGGGTTTCGCTCCTCATGAACCCAGCCAACGTTCGTTTCCCGGATAAAAGAGCCTTGGGCCTGCAGATCCGTGCCTACTATAGGTAGACCGGCCTGAATATATTCACGAATTTTTGTCGCCAACGCCTGATGATGTGCCTTAGTTCCGTACAAAGGGCTCAGTCCAATATCTGCGCTGGAAACGTAGCTCGTAACGTGCTTGGAAGGAACATAATCCACAATATGGACCCTGTCAGAGACTTTATGTTTCTTTGCTAGCTTCTCAATTTCCGCGCGCGGAGCCTTGTCCTTTGACCCTACGAAAGCAAGATGCACGTTAGGCAGCAAAGGCATCGCCTCTACAGCCGTATAAATACCACGACGCTCGGCCAGTTTGCCTACGTAAACCAGCAAAGGCTCATCTCCGAGACCGAGTTCCTCACGCAAAGATTGGCGGTCTAAGTCAGAATTCGAAATTCTGGCACTGCTAGGCGCATTAACTACGACGCTTGGCGTGTGCTCTAGATGATGGCGTGCCTGTAGTTTATCTGCGAGTTGAGCTGAGACTGTAATGACATGATTTGCGTATTGAATCATCTCTGATTCGAGAGCCAGCCAACCATAGCGGTGCCCCGCCGGTCCGCTAAATCTCTGACCAGGCAAATACTCATGGGCATCATAGATCCATGGAACAAAGACACCGTCTCTCAGCCGCTCATCCTGGTATAACTTCGCAGCCGACATTGGGTGTCTATCGTGCACATGGATGATGTCTGGTTGTAGTTCCCGGAACGCGCGAAGGAACAACTCTTCAAATCCGCCGATTTGAGGCCAGAGTTCAATGGCTTGCCCTGGCTGACCACTGCGAAGCCACTGGCCCAAGTTCTGCTTATTCAACTTTGCACGAACCCAGCTTTCACGGGCATCAATGACTTTCTGAAATACTGGAGCCAGTTTTTCATTAACGTCAACGTTTTTCTCGAGACGCTGACTAAAGCGGCTTGGCGCAACTAGACGGGGCAAATTTCGTATCGAGAGGACAAAGCCAACTTTTTCTTCGGTCTTTGACTTTAAGTTAGCTACTTCATTCCTAATCCTCTCGTTTTCTTGGTCGATATAGTCCTCGGCTCCCATTTCCTCCTTCGGTTGACGACGGCGCCATTCAAGGTACTGGCTCCAATCCGGAACGAGTCGATAAATGGGAATACGCTCGTAGGAGCCAAGCATGCTAACATCCCGCTGCTTCATGCCTACAATGACAACTTCATAGCCTTGGTCACGAGCGCTCACGGCCATTTTTTCAACGCGCGAATCGCCTTCAACGGTGTTTCCAACAGCCATAACCATTAGGGGCTTCAACTTAACTCCCGTAACTTAAATCTCTCGTTCAACGTATCCATGCAAAGTAGCGTTAACGCAGTTCTCGTTCTGCAGTCACCGCTAGTGCCTGTATCTTTTTGAGCCTCTCAGCCCAGCCGTGTTTTTGCCAGATTTCGTGCCAAGAAACATGGGTATCTTCTGCAGCGGCCCGTGCCATTGTCGCTGTAACCTCGCCGCTATCATATCCAGTTGCAAAAGTTACCCCTACCGGGCCAAACAACCTGTTGACGGGAGAATCCTTAAAGCAAAGGATGGTAAAGCCTCTTTCCAGATAAGAAACAGACTTGTACGGAAAAGCACCTTTCCCGTAATCCGACTCCAAGAGGAGAACTCCGCAGGCTTTCTCTGTCAGCGGACGATACCCATTGAAATCGCCGTTCAGTACTCGGATGAAAGGTGATTCTGCGATCCCTAGCACTTCCAACTGGCCAATGAGCTCCTGTTGTTCCTGAGGGCGAACAACAAAATCAAAATACACTCGACCGAAACTACTCGATGACGAACTCTCATCTAAAAGGATCGAAGCGATAGCTGTTAGGTACGCGTCCATCCGGTACGCACTTCCAATTCCGCCCGAGTAAACGAATGTCATTCCTTTCTCCGGACCGCGAGCTAGGGCGCAAGCTGACTGGGTTACCCCGGGAGGAAGCTCATCATCTACGAATGAAATTTCACAATTCGATTCAAGAAGTGTTTCAAACATCCTCCTGCTTTCAAGAGAAGGCGCTACGAACGAACCGAAAGAATCGTCCAAACGAGTCAGCTCAAAGATGCCGGAAGCCAGCACGTCTGCGGACGGGCCTTCCGGGAACATACTTGAATCCAGCCAATGGAGATCTCGCACAAACCATAGACTCGGAGTCCGAGATATTGAAGAGGCTAGGTCGACCAATCTATAGGCTTGGATGATAACATCTCGGTTTTGTACTGGGTTTGTTGAATTCTCGCCGTATATCAGTACGCAACGCTTACCCGAATTGAGCCAATCCTCGACGAGTTTAGAACGCCGCTCGAGAAACTTAGTTGTCATCCCTATTTGGAGCGTCAGCCAATTATCCGCCATTTCTAAATAGAGGTTACGAATTCTTTGGGGCCGAGCACCATTAGAGCGGTTTTCAACCGCGGCTACCGAGAAAAACAGGCTGAATTCTTCGAAATCACCATAGTCCTCCCAATAGCGGGGAAGATCCTTTTCCGTTATCTGGTCAATTATCGCGAACAGGCTTCGCCCATGACTCTGGCTCCCCATAGATGAACTACCACCCGCGTCACCTGGTTGGCAGTACTCGTGAACAAGCTTGTCAACGCCACATACAGAAAGAAAGCTTTGGTTTCTCGCTAGGAGCCTCATTTCAATACGTTCTGCAGCGTAGCAACGTCCCATGCCCCCGTTATGAGAAGCGGCTACTACAAGAGAGTCTGCGTCACCGCCGACGAAGAATAGGCTAGAAAATTCTCTTCCCCGTAAACGCAGAACATTACGGAAAGACCTTCCCATGGTAAAGTCCTTATACCAGAAGAAAGAATTCGACGAAATGACCCGTACTTTCTTCCCCTCAGCCTCAAGTGCCTCACCGAGTTTGCTAACCGCATACTCGATATCTAAAACCGAGGCGTAGTTCTCTTCCGTGTCGACAACGACACCAACTACGTCGGAGCTTTCGTCGAGCATTTCTGTACTGCACGAGGAATCTGCTAGGTTCCACAAGAAGTGGGGTGCGGTTGAGCCGAGACTAACCGCTTTGCTCATCTCCCACTCATTTAGGAACACTAACCCAGCAGCAGAGTCGGCGAGCTGTTCAAACGCGACCAACTTAGCCTTATTTCTCCTCTGGCTAAAGTCAAGCTCACCAGGCTGAAGTACCGAAACAACTGTTCGCCGGTCAAGGTTCTTTGCTGCAAACAGGCTTGGCCAAACTCCTATGCCGATAACGTAGCCAATGCCGAATTCAGTTAGCATGTCCTCGAACCACTTGGCAGAAGGCAAGTCTCCGTCTGCATTTAGCCATGCCGGAACTGGAGTTGTAGCTCCATATAATTTACGTTCTTTTACGTTAAGAACGATCGGAGTGTACCCGAAGGCTTCTATCTCTCCCAGTACCAAGCCAATTAGCGGGCCAATTCTATTTACGACGACTAAAACATTCACTTAGAGCCCCATCGAGTCTTTTCCTAGTAGTACTTCCATCTCTTTTGCCACAGTGTTTGACGGGCCGCTTTGTGCGCGGACACGTTGCGCTGCATTTCTCGACATTGCGAGAAACCGTTCTGGCGATTCAAACAGGGCTACAATTTTTTCTATGGCGTCCGGAATGTTCGACTCTTCGAACTGAATAGCACAAGAATCATCGACAAACTCCGGTATAGCCGTCACTGGGTTTGTTATTGGAACTAGTCCCGAGCTCATTGCCTCGTCGCGGGAAACCCCTTGGGTGTCGAAGCGTGAAGGAACTAGGAATAGTCCGTGTTCCTTGTGCAGATCCGCGATTTCTTTCTGAGAGACGAACCCGCGATTAACACGCACATTCGGCTCTTCGCGGAACTCATCGAACTCGCTGAAGTACTCTCCATCACCGACGATCGTTATCTGCAGTTTGTCCCAGTAGGTGGTTTCTTTCAGCGACCGCACGAGCGAGGCCGCTATGTCAGCACCGTAGTTATACGCGTGAGCGCTGCGCACCCAAAGAAGTTTGTATCTTTGATCGGCACCTTTCTCTTGGTAGTCGAATATGTTCCCATCGATTACATTGTGAACGATGGCACTACGTGTTTCGTCGAACCGTATTCCTAAGTCTTCTCCGGCAGCGGTGCGCCACCACTCGGACACGAAAAAGAATTTATCAACTTTGGACTTTGGATCAGTTAATTCTTTCCAAAGATCTTCATTTCGAAGCGACTTCTCAATCCGCCCATTCAGTACCTTTGGGTCCCGGATGCCGTACGGTAAACGACTCCAGTTTCGTACTTCATATCCGTGAACGAAAACCGCAAGTGGAACATCCTCAGGAAGCGCCTTCTTAAGGACGTGCCACATCTCCGAGTTCATAAAATGAACGCTTACAGAGGCATATTCATAGCTAGAAAGTATTCCGATAAGCTCGTTTACGTAACCCGAGAGAACAGGGACGCCATCGTATATGTAGACATCTGGCTTAACTCTTTTCCCAAAAGCAACGACGTCAACATCAAAGCCAGCCTCCTGATAAAGCTTAACTCTTCTATGGATGAAGCCATTGGCATACTGTTTCTCAGCGGATGAATACTCGTTCGCCAGTACAAGGTGGCGACGTCGCGGAAGCGTTCCCTCCAAATTCTCTCTTGAAAACTGCCTAACGAAACAGTATTCTTCCTTGTTTCGTAGATCGGAAAGCCCTACTCGATCTATGCCCTCCCCCACGCTAAAGCTAGGTCTCTGCTTCTTCAAGAATGCGTTCTCATTGAGCAACCGAGTTATTAACTCTTGAGCGTCAATAGTTCGCGGTAGTGGGCGCTTTATGAACGATTGTTCATAAAAGTTATCGCTGGGTCCAATCATGATGGTTTGACTCTTGCTTCGGTTCGTGGCGGAGAAAATTACCCGATGGTTAGACGTGGAATCCCATTCCACTTTTCAGCGTCCGTGATCCTACGTCCATCGAAGATTGCTCTGATTCCAGGGAAATCTTTCGGCGAAATAGATTTGTATTCCTCATGATCAGCCTGCACAATGACTGCATCGACCGGTTCACCGAGCTGGTAGGACTCCCATCCAAAATCACTAATTTCCGCTGCGGTATACATCGGGTCATGCACAACAACGGCCGCATTTCGCTCACGGAGCGCATCTACTGTCGCGAAGACACCAGAAAATGCAGTTTCCTTTACTCCACCTCGGTAAGATGCCCCCAGAACAGCAACCTTCAGCCCGCTGAGATCACCAAGTAGGTTGGCAAGCTGATTCACACAGTATTCGGGCATAGTTGCGTTGAACTTACGGGCTTCACGCACGACTGTGGCGTCTTTGTCTGTCGACAAATACAGACGTGGATACACTGGAATACAGTGTCCACCTACGGCAATACCTGGACGGTGGATATGACTAAACGGTTGCGAATTGCACGCATCGATAACCTTGTAAACGTCAATTCCAGCAGCATCCGCATATACCGCGAACTGGTTCGCCAAACCAATATTGACGTCACGGTAAGTAGTTTCAGCAAGCTTAGCCATTTCTGCAGCTTCAGCTGTCCCCATGTCCCAAACACCGTTCTCGCGCGGAAGGTCGGGGCGCTCTTCGAACTGGAGCACTTCCTCGTAGAATTTCATTCCCTTGCGCGTTCCTTCATCGGAAAGACCACCGACAAGTTTCGGATACCGGCGCAGATCCTCGAATACACGACCTGTGAGTACTCGCTCTGGGCTAAAGACAAGATCAAAGTCCTTGCCTTCTTCAAGCCCCGAAATTTGTTCGATCATTGGTTTCCAACGATTGCGCGTGGTGCCAACAGGCAACGTCGTCTCATAAGAAATGAGAGTATTAGGGGTTAGGTGTTCAGCAAGTGACTGCGTAGCTTGATCCATCCAATTAAAGTCTGGCTCCCACGTCTCATCATTGACGAACAACGGCACGACGAGAACGATGGCGTCAGCCTGTGGAATCGCTTCAGAGTATTCAGTAGTTGCACGCAACTTTCCTGCTGGCACAAGTTGCTTTAGGTACTCGTCGAGGTGCTTCTCTCCTGGAAAAGGCTCCCGAGCTTGATTAATAGTGTCGACAAGTTCTTTGTTGATGTCTACGCCAACGACAGTGTGTCCGGATTTCGCAAACTGGACCGCGAGCGGCAACCCAATCTTGCCCAGTGCTACAACTGCGATATTCATATCTTTCTCCTACAGGTTCATTTCCAAGAGACGGTGGGTGCTTGCGGATTCCAAAACGCTTTCAACGACCTTCATCGTGTTCAAAGCTTCTGCCATCGTTACGATTTTCCCGCTCTCGCCGAGAATCGCATCACGGAAATTCTCGTGTTCCACGGCAAGCGGCTCTCGTTTATTCAAGGCATAGCGCGTAACGGTTCCCTCGGACACTCCGCGGAAATTGCTCACTTGGTCCCACTCAATCGGGTCAACCCCGTTTTCATAGTAGGTCAGGTCACCCATAACCGTTTCAGCTACCAAAGCACCGTTTTCACCCACAACAACAGTCTGACGGTCCTTGAATGGAGTAAGCCAATTGACTAGGTGATTAACGATAACCCCGTTCTCCAGCTCCCCTGCTACAGATACCATGTCTTCAAATTCGCGGCCTGCGCGATGTGCCGTAGTCGCAGAAATGCGTGCGTAACTTGAATCAGCGACCCAAGCAGTCAGGTCAATATCGTGCGTTGCGAGGTCTTTTACGACGCCTACGTCGGAGATGCGAGCAGGAAAGGGAGACTGCCGACGGGTAGATACTTGGTAGACCTCACCCAAAAGTCCTTCGGCGATCTTTTTCCGCATCTCAAGCAGAGCCGGATTACAACGTTCCACGTAACCTACAGCACCCACCAAGTCATTCTCGGAGAATGTCTTGACCATCGTTTCAGCTTCTTCAAGCGTATTGGCCAGCGGCTTTTCAACGAGCGTATGTACTCCTGCATCAGCAAGGGCCATAGCAACGTGGTAATGGTGGGCGGTAGGTACAGCGACTACTGCTGCATCGATGTCGTGCGCAAGAAGCTGCTCAACGTTTTCATAAACTGGCAGTCCCTCGGCGACTCCAAACTTATCTCCAAATGGATCAGCAAGAGCCACGAGGTCGACTCCATCCAAGGACCGAACGTTTCGGACATGGTGGCGTCCCATTGAACCTAGTCCGATAACCGCATACCGCAAGATATCGCTCATTAGGCACCAGCCTTTGCTAGCTCGTTTACGGCATTCACGATGCGTTCAAGGTCGTTTTCCGACAGAGTCGGGTGCACTGGCAGAGACAAGCACTCCTTTGCTGCGGCTGCAGTTTCTGGTAGTGCCAAACCTTCAGCGAAATGCTTGAGCGACTCGAGCTCGTGGTTAGGAATCGGATAATATACACCCGAACCAATCTGATACTCGTCACGGAGGGCTCGCATGAAGCCATCCCTGTCTTCAGCTATTCGAATCGTGTATTGATGGTAGACGTGAGTAGCCTTCTCATGGACCTTCGGAACCTCCACACCTGTAATGTTGGTGCTTAGAAATTCTGCATTCTTCTGCCGGGTAGCAGTCCAACCCGGCAACTTTTTGAGCTGGACACGGCCAATTGCTGCATGAACATCGGTCATTCGGTTGTTGTATCCAACCACTTCGTTCCGGTAGCGTTCTTCCATTCCTTGATTTCGGTAAAGCCGTACCCTGCGGAGGAATTCTTCATCCTTGGAAGAGACAAAACCGCCTTCAGCGGAAGTCATGTTCTTGGTCGGGTAAAAGCTGAATGCACCAAACAGGCCCATCGTTCCGACGAACTTACCGTCCCAAGTTGCCATGTGGGCCTGAGCACAGTCTTCTAGGAGGAGAACATCGTGCTTTTGAGCTAGTCCAAGGAGCCCCGCCATATTCGCAGGATGGCCATAAAGGTGTACTGGCATGATCGCCTTCGTACGGTCGGTAATCCTTGTCTCCACGTCTTTAGGGTCAAGGGTGAAGTACTCATCAATGTCGGCGAACACAGGCTTCGCGCCCGTTGCTGCGACAGAGTTAGCAGTCGCTGCAAAGGTGAAAGACGGCACAATAACTTCATCCCCTGGGCCAATTCCCGCGGCCAACAAACCGAGGTGCAGGGCCGACGTACCAGAATTCACCGTTACGCCAGGAACTCCATTTAATGCATCTTGAGAGAACTCTTCCTCGAATCGGGCAGTCTCGGGCCCTTGGGCAATCATACCGCTAAGCAGAACCTTGTCGACCGCCTCGCGCTCTTCATCGCCAATAATGGGTTTTGCCGCAGGAATAAAACTCTTATCAGTCATTTTTAACTTTCAACTCTCCGTCTAGCTCAATGTATTTTTGCCCAGTCTTGGGGCACGTAAAAGTACTCTCTTTGCCTTCAACAGATACCAGCTTGTGGCCAGCCTTCCCCACCCAACCAATCTGTTTGGCCGGAGTTCCAGCGACCAAGGCAAACGCTGGTACGTCTTTGACCACAGTTGAACCCGCAGCAACCAGCGACCAAGGGCCAATTTCAACTGGAGCCACCAAAACGCTTCTGGCTCCGATAGCTGCACCCTCACGTACCGTCACGCCAACTGGTTCCCAATCGCTCGCGCTCTTCAATGACCCGTCTTCATTAATCGCACGAGGATATTGATCATTGGTTAGAACTACTGCCGGCCCGATAAACACACCATTTTCCAGCTTTGCCGGCTCATAAACAAGTGCTAGATTCTGAATCTTGCAATTGTCACCTATTTCGACGCCTTCGCCAATATAGGCGGCCCGCCCGACAATACAGTTTTTTCCGATCTTGGCGTTTTCTCTCACCTGCACTAGGTGCCAAATTGAAGTTCCGTCGCCGATTTGCGCATCAACCGAAACCTCAGCCGATTCAACGATACGTGGAGCCACAGTTCTCCCTACTTTTCATCTTGCCTTCATCCCACAGCAACACCAATTACGCCTAGGCGTTGGGATTACACCATAGTAGTACATGGAAGCATTCGATTCTTCACGAGCCACCACTTCACTTGCGAAGTTCATAATTTAGGAACGTTTCCTTTCGGGCCCGGGACTAGACTAGCGGTCTGGTTCCCTGCCAAGAGATTCTCCCACTGGGGTATGACTGCCTTAATGTCCCACTTCCTTGCAAAATCCCTTGCTGATCTGCCGTTTGTTTCGAAGTTTTTGCGGTCACAATTTCGGAGGATTCTCTCTATACGAGTCTCTTGAGTCCAACCTGCCGCGTGCTCACCAAAAACTTCGGATACTCCCTCCCGCTCCCAAAAAACGGGTATGGTTCGTGCCGCCATGCCTTCGGCAGGTGCAAGGTGAAAGCTCTCTATTTCGCTTGGAGACAATATATATCCAATTCCGCGATACCAAGAAGCAATATCTGCGCTGAAAGGGTCGAAAGCTACGTGTGCTTGGAGCACTTCACTTCGTGCGATGCGTTCAAAGAAATCTAGGTAGAGCTGCTTTTCGACTGGGTCATTCCACACGTGCGGATACTCCCAGGGCATGCGCCCTTTAATCCGCAACGTATATCGCTTGTCAATGGATGCCAATTCGTCGATAAGGTCGAGTGCTCGGTCAGGACGCTTAAGAAACGGAACCATTCCTACAAGTCCCAATGTGAATTGAGCGTTCGCGTTCTTTGACCGATCAAAGTCGAGCGTGTCTACGGTGTTGGGCAGAACCATTGTTTTTTCTCTCGGCAGGCCGAAACGCTCAATAGCTTGGGTGCGGACCCAATCTGAGACGAACACCAGCGTCTCGACGTTTTCCCAGTTGACCTCTTGCATCCAAGGACCATTAAGCTCAAACCTATGCAACCTAGAAATCAGACGTGTTCCGCTTGGGAGGTTGTTCGAGTACCACGCGAGAGAAGGACCAGCCCACTCACAAAAGACCACATCAGCCCATTCAGCAAGCTCTTGGCTCACTTCGGCATCATGGGTATGTAGTGTCGCCCATTCATCTTGGCGAACTTCAAACAGTGGATTGCGAACTAGAAAATCCATTAGCTCTCCCATGAACTTCAGGTCATGAGAGGCCACCACTAGACGGCACGGCCTTGTCCCCTGACGTTTCACGGCCTCGGAAAGCGCACCCGTTCGCTCAAAGTATTGTTTAAAACGGGCTCGGGCTTGTCCCATAGAAAAGTACTCACTGGCTTGCTTTGCGCTTCGCCGAGCTGCATCCATGTTGGGGAGGCCCTGGGATATCTTGGCAGCAACCACGTCGATGGAGTCATCAGCGCGTACGAAAAACGGGTAATCTTCACCCCAGAGCTGTTGATGGTCCTCAGTTTCATTGATGATTGGCACTGCACCCGCCGCGCTGTATTCCAGTGCTTTTGTTGACACCTCAAGGCTTGAATCAAGTTCTGCTGAGCGCCATCCAAATCCTAGATCCGCCTTTTTGATTTTTTCAATGGACTCGGTACGTGGAAGAGCACCGTGCCATGTCACTCCGCTCTCAGGATCCGAGGTTGCTTCCTCCAGCGCACTGCGCATCATTCCAGCCCACTGAGGGTCATCCTTTGCCTTGTTAAACTTTGCACCGACTACGTCAATATGAGCATCAATACCGAGTTCCTTGAGCGCTCTCGGCAGCTTTAACATCTCAAGCGTCCGCCACTCGCGCGCTAGCTTCCCTGCGTAAACTATTCTCAGAGTTTCTGAATCGGCTCTTTGAATGCTGCTTTCTTCGACGAAGGCATAATCCGGAATCATTGGAGGAATCAATAAGACTTTGCCCGCTGCTTCCGGAACTAGTGCTTCCCAATAAGAGCGAGCTGCCTCTGTCTGTGCAAAAATCCTGTGCGAATGCTCTGCGATGTACTTCAGACGTTGGACTTTCGTAGGAGATAGCTTGCTTGGGGGAAATGGAAGATCGGTTACATACGCCCACAGTTTAGAAGATATCTTTTCATACGAGCAGAAATCATAGACAGCCTGAAAACCTCTGACGACAACGGCCGAAGCGTGTGTCTGTTCGATGAGTTCTTCAACTAGATGGGCTGCTTCCTGTGTGCTCAGCGCAGCATCGCGTGCGATGCCCTCTGGTTCATGCACATGAATGTTGTCGAGACCATCAACCGATTCCAACAAAGTGCGGTTCTGGGGATAGTTTTTTAACTGTAGGTGAACCTCATCGAAAACACCGGCCAGCACCTCAGAGACAGACATCAGCCAGATGGAAGAGCCATCAATAACGTTGGGGCTTACATCACCGTAGACAACGACTGAGCTCATTTATGACTCTCCTTTATCCGTAAGGTTGAGGCCGTTTTCTTTAACAAACGGTGCTTCATTGTGGCGCAATGCTTGGATTACCGGCGAATGGATATCGCCTTCCCAGTCCCATGCAGCAGAGTCACCACGCACTACTACCGTGGCTTGGCTACGAAGCTCATCGGTAAAGTGGTTTGAGGTGTCGCTAGCTTGAACAACCACTACCGCTCCGTTCTCTTTTGCCTTTGCTACGTGCTCGAGCAGATCTAAGAATGCAATGGTCTTTTGCGTGGACAAAAGTCCTGACCACAAGCCACGTTCAAGCTGGTTTTCGTCCACGATAAGGTGGCTGGCATCTGGATCTGGTTTTCCCAAAAGGTGTGGGGCGCGGATTCGACTTACTTCCGCAACTTCGCGCAGACATTCCTCCACGCAGGGGGATCCGATAATTTCGACCTTTCGCGTCCATGCGTCGGACGGCGCATTCATGAGGGTATGCAGCACATCGGCGCTATCCTCATTCATCTCCTGATCGGCTGCAATACGTCCAGCAGTGTGCGCAGTCGGGCGCGCGATGATGCGTGACGCCGGGATGGTGGCCGGCGCAAAAACACTGTGAGGATGCCGTCCTTGGTTCTCTTCCTTATCAGTAAAGCCTGCGGTGAGTGTATTCAATGGTTGCCGTTCAGCCAGTCGATTCTGTTCTTGGGCAGCGTCAGATAGGCTCTTGAGCTGCTTCTGAAGGCGAACGCTACGGCGAAGAGATTCCTTGATTAATCCCTCCGCATGCTTCCTCGCTGAAATCGACATGGCAGCAAAAAAGACACCCAATAGTGATGCACCAACAAGCAATACACGACTAGCAAGCCCCTCCCCCACCACAATGGCAGCGATAAGCAGCACACCGGTACCAGCAGCTAAGAGAGTCAGTCCCCGTCCTCGGCGAAAGAAATCAAGCCCCATGAAAGTCAATCCTTTGTGTGTATGAAAGTTGCTAAATACATGCTGCACACGACGTTCAGATGGTTTTCACCGGCACGACTTTGAACGCTTCGCACCCTACTGTTCACCGCCGAGTGGCTTCTCGAGGAGCACCATAGGTGGCCGGTAAGCAGCCGTGACTTCTGCGAGAAAGTCGTGCGCAGGCTGCTTATCTTCCCTACCCATGAGTTTTGCCCATTCGTGATAATTCGCCGCAACTGTATCCGTTGAGCCATCGGCGATGATGCGCCCCTTTGAGATCCAAATCGCCCGGTTGCAGTTGCTCTCAATCTCCTTGATAGCGTGCGAAACTAGGAACAGGTTTCCGGCGCGCTCAAGGAGCTCGTGCATTCGCGCGCTAGCCTTTGCACCAAAGGCGGCGTCGCCAGTGGAAAGAGCTTCATCAATCATGAGAATGTCTGGCCTCACTGCTGTCGAAATTGCGAAAGACAAGCGTGCTGACATACCGGACGAATAGGTCTTCATTGGTCGTTTGATCGCATCACCGAGTTCGGTCCACTCCGCAATCTCAGGGATTTGCGCCCTCGCGTCGGACGGACTCATTCCCAGAGCCAAGCACCCCAGGTAGATATTGTGCTCCCCAGACAGATCCGGCTGAAGGGCCGGGGATACGCCCATGAGCGTGGGTTGAGAGCGGGTCAGTATCCGCCCCGATGTTGGAGCTAAACCTCCGGCAATCATGCTCAACAGGGTCGATTTTCCTGAGCCATTGAGGCCAATAATGCCGATCGATTCACCAGGTAGTGCGATAAGCGAAGCATTAACGATCGCGTCAACCACAGTTTTTCCGCGGCTCACGCGAGTCATACTCGCGTCTGAGGAGCGGCCCTGACTAATCACGTAGCGCTTGGACACGTTGTCTACGACAACGTTCGCCCGCTCCACATAATTGATGTCGAGGTCGGATTGTAACTGCGCTGGTGCTTCAGCTGCCGCGGGTTCTTCCATATGGCTTTCCCGCGATTGGTCCCCGCTTTTCTCATCCATGTCCTTCTTTTTCGTTTCGAGGTACTCACCAGGTGCTGCAGGCAACTTAGACGAGTCGAACATACTTATCCTCCGCCCTCCAGAAGAAGATAAAACCAAGCACAAAGACTCCTACGCTCCAGGCCACAAGCTCGCCCCAGGTCGCGAGACTAGGTGCGGTGCGATAAATCGAAGCATCACGCACTGCAGTAAGGAAGATGTAGCACGGATTGGCCGACATGACCTGGTGAACAGCTGAATGCTCGGCGAACCTATCGATGGAAAACATCACACCAGATAAGAAGAAGAGTCCACGGCTCACAAGCCCCAGAATGGTTTTTGCTTCAGGAATCTGGGCTGTAAGGCGCGTTGTGATTAACATGAGCCCACATCCAAAGACATGGATCAATATAAAAAGCGGCACTACAAGTATCAGCGTCCATGAGGGCCACGTTCCCCACTGAAAAAGAAAAGCCGCCAACAGCGCCACGATGGCGGGCAAGACGTTATCGATCATTGACCGTAGAGTCGTCGAAAATGGAATCGATGCACGCGGAAATTGGAAAGCTCGAATCATGGAGCGCGAGGACTGCATGAGGCTAATGCCAGAGTTCATCAGCCCCGTCATCATCGACATAAAGATAATGCCGATAAAGAGAAAGCCAATGAAGTTCTCAATACCCCTGGACGTTTTCAGCAGCATTCCGAACAAGAACCCATACAGAGCTACATCGAAAAGCGGGTTAAGAACGAGCCATAACTGCCACAGGCGGTAATCACGGGTGGTTCGCAATGCCTTCGCTCGAGCATCCGCGGTAATGAAGAAACGGCGGGCCCACAGCTGCGAAATGTAATCACGCAGCGTCGGGCGAGTAGCCAAGGGATGCAGCCCCTCTGGGTTTACTATCTGCACCCGGCCCTCATGCCGAGCAACTTGGGCATTGAGCTCCTCAACTCCACGTTGTGCAGTTTTGGAGCTACGCCATTTATGGCGTGCCACATGCATCAGCCCTTCCATTCCTTCATCGGTTTTCGAGTGACATGACACTGGTGTGTCCACTCTCGGCCTATCAAAGGAAGCGCCTACTTCACGCAGACCGAGTTTTACTAACGAGTATTCTACTCAGACTTCCCAAGAAGTTCGTCTAGCACCTTGCCTGCCTGTGCAGAATCACCCGAAGCCGTGCGATACGTCAAAGGCAGATTAGATAGCGGCGAGTCTTCGACCACGATGCCCCACACGACTGTTCCGCTCCCAACGTAATCGGCGTATTTCGAAGGCAAGAATGGATTGACACTGAATGCTGTTCCCACCGTGTCGGTGTCATTGACCACCAAGGCGTCAAAATTCGTGGAAACGTTAAGAAACTCCAGATAGGGAACGTAACCGTTGATCCGGACATTGTCAGCCGCTGGGCTCCCCCACAACTGCCGCCTCAGCTTTTCAGGGTTCGAGGTGAAGATGTGCAGGACAAACTTCTCGCGTTGTGGATGTTTCGCAAGCGCGGTCAAGACATCTCCTATTCCGCGGTTGGCGTAGAAATTTCCGAAGTAAGCAATGTTGATGCAGTCTGAGTCAAGGGCATAGTCCGACTCCACCAAGTGGTACATTTCCGCCGTCGGGACTGCATGGTGGCGGATGGTCGATTTTTCCCGAACGAAAGACTGGAGTTCCTCTGGATAGCGCTCCAGCATCACCTGCTGCTGATTGGCATTGGTGAAAATCACCTCATCTGTATATAGAAGGGTGACAAGCTCAGTGAGCTCGAAGTGAGTTCTGTACGCAAGACCTGACCAGTCGGAGCGCTCGACCATCTTTCGCAGTTGATGAGTTGTAATACCCCTCGTTAGCTCGCCCGGACGAGGCGTGCCATCCACACCGACGCTCAAAGGATCAGAGAATTCTGCTTCCCATCGCGTCCCTGGGTGCTTGTCTTTGAACAACGCGGCAGCGACGTGGGATCCAGACCATAGGGCGCGCGAGTACATCGACTCATAGCCGCCCTGTTTTCTAGCCCGTTTGCTTGCTTTGCGTGAGGCCTGGCGTGCGTAGGAACAAATCGCTCCCCAATGCGCGAAGGAGGGCACGACATCGATCTCCTCGGCATGGATCAGGTAGGGATCGACAATCAACCTGGTTGAATCGTCGCGCCCGCGGACGCGCTGCATGTTGGCATAGAAGACGTCGACAAGCTCTGCGTCATTTCTAATGACCTTGGCCGTGACATTGGCAGAGGTATCAGCGTAGGGAGGGAAGCAATACGAGAACACTAGGCGGCTAGCTCTTTCCTGGCGGAGGTTCTCCCAATTCAAACCGGGAACACGGGCATCCACGGCGGTGTTGATGGCTTTCTGAACCTCGCCCGGATGTGTTTTGAGATAATTCTCCACAAAGCCGAATTGAGCTTGCTCAAGCTTTTCTAGAGCGCGCGACTTGGTGTCTGCTTCCTCGATTTCTCGAAGCTTGGAAATACACTCCAGACGCTGCGCCACATTAAAGTCGAAACTCTCGCGCTGCCGTGAAACCGAGTCGGGGCGAATCGTGCGCACGTAGGAAGCCTCCTGCCCCGCCTGTGGGGTGTGAAGGAGCAGGCCTGGACACCTAAGGAAGTTCGCGAAATACACCACGTCCTCGCCGGAGCGGAGCGACTCATCGTAGCGGTAGCGCTGGGCTAGTGCTGTCGGAATGATTTTGCTGGCATTGAAGCCAAGCGCCCACGGCGCGGTGGCAACTGGGACCGTCGTGCCGCGCAACGTCGCGATGCGGGCGTTGAGGGAGTTGTCCTGAATAGACGCTCCGTCGGTGATGTCGACGATGGGCAAAAGAGTAATAGCACCGTCGTTGGCATTCTCAAGGCCAGTTTCGAGATAGTTTGGTTGAACGATGTCATCGTCATCGAGAAAAGTGACGAAGCGGCGGCTTGCGGAGGCAATTCCAAGATTACGGGCGCGCCCAGCACCGGGAGCCAGGCTGCGCAGCACCCGAATGTTTAGCTTGGGGAAGCGGCTGGCCAAGCTGTCGCGCAATGCGATCTGCCTAGCCTCTCTGTCTGCAACAGAAACTCCCGCGCCGTTGAGGATGACGAGGACCTCGATGAGGTCTTTTCTCAAGCTTTGCTCCGCAAGGGAGGCAAGAGCAGAACCGAGGTTTGTGGCTGCAATATCCCCCGTCATCTCTGCTGCGTCGGCGACAAAGGATGGGATGACCACGGATACGCCAGGCAAGAAATTATTCATCGGATCTTCTCCAGAATCTTGTACAGCACAATCACCACAGATCCCGGGAGGTACTTCTTGAGTGGCTTGACTACTGGGGTGATACGAGAGATGACAAGGCTTCTCAATGACATCTCAGGTACTGCGACGCTGGGGGATTCCGTGGATTCAACCGGAGCTGCTGTAGCAGACTTAAGCCCTTCCACCCAGTCCGCGCATGAGCGGTCGTGCTTAGTAGCAGGACCGATGCGAACTTGGATCCAGTTCTCGGTGAGACGGCTACCTGTAATCGATAAATCGTGGCTGTCTTGCGCCAGCGCTATCTGTTGGAGCCGCGCCGTATCCGACCGCGGGGCCCAGTACTCAATGTGGCGATTCTTCGTCGCATACTCGTGGAGAATCGGCAAAGCCTCATCAGTTTCGGTATCGACGAGAACGAGTGGAAGCTCAGCGACATCAGCGAGCTGTTCCGCGGCAAAGCAGAATGTCACTGGGGATGTAGCCGGTGGGAAAGAAAAAGGTTGTTCGGAGGACTCCAGCAACATGGCATAGGCAGAATCCAAAGGTGAAAACCTGTCAAGAGAGGATATGCGCATCGGTGAGCCTTCTCCTTCCCTATGGTTTTTCGTGCTGGCTGTTCACAGCATAGACGATGGCCAGGAATGCCTCGGGGACAACCTCGTCTCGCTGGGTGGCGACCCACTCGCGCCCAGAAGGGGAAACGGTGAGCTTCGAGCGGTCGTCGATAAGCGCAGCCCATGCCTCAGCGAGTGCTTCCGGGTTCTCCGGAGGAACGACGACACCCGCGCCGAGCTCTTCAATGAGACGCGCTGCCTCGCCCTGGACCACCGCAGTGGTGTGAACACCCAAGGACATCAGCTCATAGGTCTTCGACGGAACCGTGCGATTGAGCGGCTCCCAATCAGTCAAGTGGACTAAGGCAGTATCGGCCCACTCGTAGATGTTCTGAAGCTCATCGGCGGGGACTCGATGCTCAATGGTTGCGTTGATTCCCAGGGATTCAATCGTGGCCTTAGTGGCGTGCCAGGTAGCTCCATCGCCTACGATGCGCAGGTTGATGTCGAAACCGCGGTCTTGTGCAATCTTGACTGCCTTCACCGCATTGTCGATCTTCTGCGCGCGTCCCACTGTGCCGGCGTAGAGGACATTCAGTTCTTTGGAAGACTGCTGTCCTTTGTCGCTAGCGATGAACTCGGTCTTGGGGGGAAAGACGTTACGCACCGTTCGGATGCGACGAGCACCCGCCACTCCCCTACTGGCATCGTCCTGTTCCATGTGCTCAGTGAGGTCCTGTGAGGTCGTCATGATGCCATCAGCGTGGTGCAGGGCATGGTTCATGGCGCACTCGGTGAGTGCCGTGAGCAGTTGGAAGGGGCCCTTGGTCAGGATAATCTCACGAATAGAGCGTTTGCCCGTTCCTGAATTCCAGTCGCCTTTTTCTTTCAGCAGCTCCGGCCACGCATCACGGAGATCGATGATGTAGGGAGTGTGGAGAATCTTGGCAACGAACTGCGTAACGACAGCCGTGGGAAGGGCCGGGACGGTGCCGATAACCAGATCTGGTTTGAAGTCCTTGAGCCGCTTGCGCTTGGTCACTTGCATGAACAGCATCGAGGCAGCGACTGAGGCTTGGTTGAGGATGCGGTGCGTCAGTGAGGGACCAGCGGGAAAGAAACCGGAGCGCAGAATCTTCTCGCCTGAGTTACCGTTTTCTATCTCGTTTGCGCCGAGGATGTTCTTCCGCGAGAACCACTGCTTAAGCCCGAGGCGGCGCTGATAATGCGGTGGTGGCGCGATGACGAGGACTTCATGCCCGGCCTGGACAAGGATTTTAGCCAACCACGACCAGCGGCGCTGCGGAACTCCATTCTCGGGAGCCCAGTATTGAGAGAGAACGAGAATCCTCACGCTTCGTGCTGCCTCCTGGCTTTCAAATGATGGTGAGTGGCTAGTCTAACCGCTTAATTTAGCGCCAAATGCCCTTGGTATCGATGATTGTCTTGCCGCCGAGCAGAGATTGATCAAGCTCGACGAACTGTCGGTGGTTGACCAGAAGGAGGACGACGTCGGCTGCTGCAATGGCTTCCTCCGTGTCCTGCTTCGTCAGATTTGAAAGGTTGCTCAGCACCGGTGGCAATGCCTCCACGTTGGGCTCGACAACGCGGATATCTAGCTGCGGGTTATCAACGCCGAGGCGTTTGACGATTTCGAGGGACGGCGATTCACGCAGGTCATCGATATCGTTCTTGAAGGCGATACCGAGGGCCGCAACGACGGGATTATCCTTGCCTTCAAGGGCCTTGAGAACCTGGTCGATGACCCACTCCGGCTTGCCATCATTGACGTTGCGCGCCGTTTGGATGAGCTTTGCTTCTTCGGGTGCAGCGGAGACGATGAACCACGGGTCCACGGCGATGCAGTGTCCGCCCACGCCCGGCCCCGGCTGCAGGATGTTGACGCGGGGGTGGTGGTTCGCCAGCTCGATAAGCTCCCAGACATCGATTCCGAGGCGGTCACAGATGAGGGAAAGCTCGTTAGCAAAGGCGATATTGACATCGCGGAAGGAGTTTTCCGTGAGCTTTGCCATCTCTGCGGTCGTGGCGTTGGTGAGAAGCAGGTCCGCGGTGCAGAAGGTGGCGTAGAGGTCTCGGGCGAGCTGGGCACCCTTCGGGGTCAGGCCGCCGATGACGCGGTCATTGTTCTCCATCTCCTCCATGATCTTGCCGGGAAGAACGCGCTCTGGGCAGTGGGCGACAAAGATGGCATTCTCATCCTCGTCATTGAGGGACAGGTCAGGGCGCAACTCAATGAAATGCTTAGCCATATCCTCCGTGGTTCCAGGAGGTGAGGTGGACTCGAGCACTACAAGTGCACCGGGTTTCAGGTAAGGAGCAAGCGCTTCGGATGCCGCACGAATGTACTTGGTGTCTACGCTGTGGTCCTCACGAAATGGAGTGGGAACGCAGACAATGTAGGCATCGGCATCGATCTGTTCCGTCTGGGCCGATAGAGTTCCATCCTCGACGACTCTTGCAAGCAGCTCCCCGAAGCCTGGTTCGAAGAAAGGCACCGTGCCGGCGTTGATGCTGTCCACGGCATCCTGATTCACGTCGATGCCGACTACGGGGATTCCCTTGGAAGCTATGAACGCCGCGGTGGGAAGGCCGATGTAGCCAAGACCAACGACGCTGACCTTGCCAAAGGCACGGGAATCGGTTTTGTTCGGAACCATGTCCGCCTTTCTATTAATTCGCTGCTAATTACGGTAGCACGGTGACGGTTACCGGCTTGCGGTCGAATGGGCCGATGTCGGTGTTTTGTCTCAGCCCATATTTCATTCCTGCGTCCCTGCGTGAGCGTTTCCCAGGTGTGCTGCGTGTGCGACTACAGTAGGCGGCTATGGCACTGAGGAGAAACTACGCGCGCTATGGCGCTTCAACGACTTTTTTCGACTCTGTCGAGGAGTTTCTCAGCTCCCCCGTGCCCGCCAGCTCTTCCGAGGAAGCTGAGGCCATATCGATTCGCTACGGCGCCGCATTCATGGATGTGCTCGTTGAGGATCGCGGCGCGGATGTCACTATCGTGTTGTTTCACGCGGCCATCGACCCAGCGAAGACCTCTCTCCCTGTCTTCATTGGGAGGCAGATGGTTGAAGGCGTTGATGCGAACGTGGTGTATATCTCCGATCCCTCGCTGGATCGGGGCGCAAGTATTGGGTGGTTCACAGGGGATGAGACGCGGCCATTCCAGGAAGACCTCACTTCCTGCCTGACTCATATTCTCGCTAGCTTCCATCCTGGTACACCTGTCGGGGACTTGGGCAAGAAGGCTATCTTCTTTGGGGCATCAGCCGGTGGATTTGCCGCGCTGTACTTTTCGCGCCGCTTCCCCGGTTCATTGGCCGTGGCGTCTAACCCCCAAACCCATATTGGGCGCTACCTTGAGCCGCAGGTAAAGGCGTATCGCAAGAAGTGCTGGAGCAGCCGGAAGCTTTCCGAGACCACCATGACCTTCGACCTGGTTACTGAATACGGCAAGGGTTTCGAGAACTACGTGGCTTACCTTCAGAACGAGGATGATGAGCTGCACTACACCCAGCATTACCTTCCATGGTCCCAGGCAGTGGCTGAGCGCCCACAGCAGTGGAGGCTTCTCCTCGGGGATTGGGGCGAAGGGCACGCCCCTGCCCCACAGATGCTTCTCACTGGCATTCTCGGCTACGCAGCATCACTAGCTGGCGATTGGGAGCGACTCTTCGAGGACGAGATGTTTGCCAGGTCAGACTAGGGCCGCCCCTAGTTGCGCATCTTCTTATTTAGCTGGTCCAAGCGCGCGATCACTTTGTTGGCACGGTCCTCCCCGAGAACGCTGCGCACGTTCGCCACGATGCTGGTCCGGTTCTGATAAACGCTGTCGATGGCTTGGTCAACTAGCCCACGCACGCCTTGGCTTCGCGCTGAATTCCAGTTCTCCTGGCTGACGAAGCGCGCCTTCCCGCCTTGCTGTTGCACGATTATTTTTGCGACCCGAACTCCCTCGGCTCGCTCGCTTTGTGCCAGAATCCGGAAGCCACGAAGGACGTAGCCGTGCTCCAAATGAAGGCTCACCAAGGTCCGAAAGGTTCCGTTCTCTGTGGGAACGTACGCGAAGTGACCAATGCTGGGGTTATTGGAGGCAGCAAAGCCCTCGACTGTTTTGTAGGAGGGGACGCGTCGCCCACGGGAATCTTCGATCCACAGGCTCACAAGGAGCTCATTATCAAGTTCCCACTCTGATTCTCCGTGGATGACAAAGCTGACATCCCCGCTGGCAGGCTGCAGAAGATAGTGCTGACCACCGCCAACGGTGTCGTCAATGCTCAGCGGCGTGCTTGTGCTCTGCATCTGCTTGGCCACAGTGGGAAAGGCCGCTTCAAGGGCAGCGACATCCGTAAATGGGGGGAACGCCGCCATATTCTCCATGAGGCGAGCCATAACCAAGCCTGGCTCATGGCGCATGGCATTGTCTTGCCCTGCGTGAATAGCCCGCAAATAGCCCACTTGGGAGGCATCCAAAATGACCGGCGCATAGCGGTCTGATTTATCGTGTGGCCCGCTTTGGGGTTCCACGACGGTGCCGTCTTCCTTCACGGAGCAAATGGACATCAAGCCCATCGAGTTCATAGGTGTGTGGGCTTCACGCAGGTGGAAGAACTGACCATCCGCATAGACCGCCTCAATGCCGAGCGGCATACTAACGAGCATGCCTTCAAACTCGGGCTTGATATAGGGCGCTGTGGTTTGGAAATAGTAAGCGGATAAAACGTCATCGTCGTCTAGGCGATAGCGCCCGAACGTGCCCTTAAACCCAATTTCTTGGACGTAGCGACGCACAGCTGTCCACCCGCTATCACCATCAGGAAGCTCATCGAGGTGCACTATGTCGAAGCTGTCCGCTGTCTCCTGCAGCTGCTCCTTGAACTTCTGCGGTAAGGACTCAGAGAAGGAGACAACGTGCTTCACATCGGAGCCTTCGGCGGCTTTCGCAAGTGTTGGCACGGTGTGGTTGAGAAAAATGTCCGTGCGCAACGACAGGCGTGCATCGTCGTAGAGGTAATCGCGGTACTCGTCTTCCGAGAACCCGGACTCCTCGTTGCTCGCACGCCACGACGCCGAATCGGGAACGAAGAGACTAAAGCGAGTGTGCCCAACGAACATGAAGAAACCTCTACCTCTTCCCTGCGAGTGCTATCTGACGGATAGTCTAGCTTTGCTTGGGCACAGGCTTGAAAGATGCCACACTAGCCCGCTTGAAAAAGCGTGTTGTGCTGGTGATTTGTATTGAGCACGGCAGACCTTATATAGTTACATCTCGTTGCAGCGAGCAAGTCTTTGTTCAAGCAACCCACACATATTCCTCCATAGCTCAGTTGGCAGAGCATTCGACTGTTAATCGAAGGGTCACTGGTTCGAGCCCAGTTGGAGGAGCATATAAATCACCCCCACTGACCTGCTTTTATGCTAGCTGGTGGGGGTGCTCTCGTTTTCAGATTTCCTCCCAGTGTATCCGCCTTAAGGGGCTTAAGGGACATATCGTGTGGATAAACCGATACGGATTCCCGGGGCAGCCTGGGATAATACGGTGATCTTGATTTTGAATCGGTTCCAGGCTTAATGGGACATACGCCGTGGGGTCCGCTTGCTTGAAAAGAGCGCGCGGGACTGCCAACGTCACGCGCGGACCCTATCGCACATCGACGAGAAAGCCACGCGGACCCCCTCCCCACCACAAGTAGTGAGGCATGCTCATGAACCAATTTACGCGCGACTTACCAGCATAAACGCACGCAACAATAGGGTGTACCCGAGAGAAGCATTTTCATACCATAGCTAAGGAAATCGAGATTAGATATCCTCGACTTGAAGAACACTTGAACTAAGGAGTGCCAATGTCTGATGATTGGAAGCGCATCAATGGAACGGGATGGATTCCCCTGGAAGGCTTCGGGAGAATCAATCCTCGACGAGACAATGAGGGGGACGCTGGCCGGACACACTTCACCGCTATGACAGATAATGGCGAATATGCTCGGGTGCTTGGTGATTGCATCACCGGCGGCCCTGAAACTTGGTCCTATGAACTCGACCAGCCCTTCTACCTTTCGGACTCAACAGGGGAAACGTGTTTGGAGGTCGAGATTTCCCTCCTAGTGGGCGGGAAATATGGGATCCGGTTCCGCCCTGGGCAATGGCCACAGGCAAGTGGCGGTGCCTGGTAAAAGGCCACTGTCAATAATCCTCTAAAGAATTGGCGCACGTCCTAGCAGACTACCGAAGACAACATGCGCGCATTCATCACTCAGCCAGCTGCTGGCAACTCCCAGTGGGTCTACACCATGTAAACCCCAAAGTCAGGGAAGCTGAAATCCTAACTCCCCGCCTTATGGGGCGAATGGTGAGAATAATTCCTCTGGCGGTCTACAAAACGCTAGGGGAATTATCTTATCCCCACCCACGAAAGTTTGCCCCCCTATGCCAGACCATGACGAAGCCTCTAGGCTCCTGGGGCATGAACCGTCATTGTCGCCGCCTGATCAGCTCCAAGCCGCGACGTCGCAACATGACACCGAGCTTTTGGAACTCTTATGACCATTGGAATACATGGTTCAGGCTGAGCAAGAAGGAGCGTAGTTGCTCCAAGCAGCTTTGGCCGACAAGCTGATTACCCCCAATGAACTGGGAACTTCTCCCAGCTATTGGGCCCAGCTAGCTTAAGGGACATTTCACGTGGATTTTCCCCCAAAAAAATCTGACGTCCAGCCCCCTAAATGCGGCCTGCGAACTCGCGCTTACCCTCCAAGCTTCCACTAAGCTGTACCCATCACAACGAAGTTCCCAGTCCAAACGTAACAATGCAACAAGCTTTCAAGCAGCAGAAACCTAAGAAGGGACAATGACAACAGTACGAGTGACCATTGAGCCGGCTGTGCTCGATTGGGCGATTGAGCGGACTGGTCTAAGTCTTGACGAGCTGATGAAGGATTTTCCGCGGATCAGGGAATGGGTTGAAAATACTTCGCAGCCAACTTTGAATCAGGCGCAGGACCTCGCCAAGAAAGCTAAGATTCCTTTCGGCCGTCTTCTCCTGCAAACCCCGAGCGAACCTAGGATTTCCGTTCCGGATTTTCGGACAGTTCGAAACCTCGCTCTTGAGACTTTCAGCCCGAACCTTGAGGAAACCTTGGCTGCTTCGGAATCCCGCCTTGATTGGTACGCCGATTTTGCCGAGGAAGAAGGCGTTGATGGTCCTCCCTTCCTTGGATACGCTGATACGAGTAACAGCCCAGAAGCTATAGCCGCTCGAACAAAAGAAGTCCTCGGGCTCGCCGTAGACACTTTTCTACACGGCCCTGACAAAGTGAAGACTCTCTGTTCAGCTCTTGAGGACTCAGGCATTTTGGTGTCTCGCAATTCAATTGTCGAAAGCAGCACCACCCGTCCGCTAAGCATCGATGAGTTTCGTGGGTTCACGCTTATCCAAGCACCCTATGCTCTGATTTTTATCAACACCCGCGACAGCAAGACAGCCCAGCTTTTCAGCCTTTCGCACGAACTAGGACACGTGGTTCTAGGCCAGCCGGGAATCTCAGATCACGGGGAAAGCCGCGATATTGAGCGTTGGTGCAATCGATTCGCTGCAAGTTTTCTTGCCCCAGCTCAGCTCGTCTTGAGCACGGTTTCGACAAGTGATTCCCCATTCGATAGCGTCAAAACTCTTTCCCGCAAGTCAGGGATGAGTCAAGAAGCCGCCTTGTGGAGACTGGTGCACCTCAACGTCATTGATAGCAATGAGGCATCCACGCTCCTTCCTCTCGTTGCATCACAACCGGTCCAAGCCACGGAACCCTCGTCAAGTAAAGGTGGCCCGGCGCGGCACCGTGTGGTGAAAGCCCGCGTGGGAAACCGGTTCTTCGATGCCGTAACCTACGCGGCTGCTGCAGGGAAAATTCCACAGAAGGAAGCTGCCCAACTCCTTGGAGCCGCAACTGCTGACAGCCTAAGTAAGCTTATTGCGCACTCCCCCTCTGCTGAATGGAGGGCCAGTTAGCGTGTATTTAATCGACACGAACTTTATCGGGACAGTGGCATCTGTCTATCCACGCGATGTGTTTCCCTCTTTGTGGGTTCAGCTTGAAGAACCGATTTTCAGGGGTGATTCCTATTTCCACAAGACCGTCGATAAGGAAATGAAAGAGTGGAAGGATCGGACTCTCGATTGGTATCTGAAACACATCGATCCGCAATACATCGTGAGCACTGATGACAATGAGCTTGCGCTATATACGGATGTGGTTCGCTGGGTCGCGAACAAACGTCAACCACGCTACAAGGACAGGGCTGTCAACGTGTTCATGGACGCAGCGGATTCGTGGTTGATAGCTTCCGCTCTCAGGCACGACGCAACGATTGTGACTAATGAGGTGCGCGCAGCCCCTGATTCACGGAAACAGGTCAAGATCCCTGATGTGGCCGATCATTTTGGGGTGCGCTGCATCGACCTTCTTGCTTTTCTAAGAGAGATGAAAATCAGCATTTAGCTGATTCCTACCGCTTCACCACGTGGACGTCTACCCCACCAAACAGGCTGAAGCAGTTGACAACTACCTCAGGGGCGCTGGCGGGTAGGTCTGCGGGGTCAATGGCGCCGCCTTCGACCTTGATGTCGTGGCCGCCAAAGAGGCCGACGCCGTTGACACGAACGCGGAATCCTTCTGGGACCCACACATCGACGCCGCCGAATACCCCGACCGCTTGGATTGTCGTGACGTGTTCTTTGAGGGAGGCGCCGCGAAGATCTACATCGGTGCCACCGAAGATTCCCATCGTGGTGTGATGAGCGGCGATGGGAATGCCGCGCACAGTGCTGCCGCCAAAGATGCCGAGGGAGAGCCCCTGCGCACCCTGCGCAGAGGGTTCCACCTGGGCTAAAGCCTGGTCAACAGCGGTGACTGCTCCTTGATTAGCGGTCTTGACCTCTTTTGACCGTTGACGTGCTACCTGATGACTGCCAAAGAGGACTGTTTCTGGGGCCTCGATAAGGTCGGCGACAAGGTCAACCAATTCGCCGCGAGTCGTGGCATCGGCGCAGCGGCTAGAGCGCTCCTCGAATTCAGTGACGCTGAGCTGGCCTACCGACATCGCATCCGCCAACACCTGTGAAGCGGTGGTGCGCTCAGAGTTCGTGCATTTGATGTCTCGTGATTCCATGTCTTGATTTTACGTGGAAGCACGCATTTCAGCGCGGCGAAAAGTTCTGAGCACTACGCCGCGCTTATTCGCTGGTTCTTAGGTTCTTGTTAGGACTCGATTTCGGGAGCGAAATCGGGCAGGCGCTCCCCTACCCCAAGGAGCTCAGCGATAGCTGCCACAGCGCGCTCAGCGGCCTTGCCGTCACCATAGGGGTTGACGGCGTTGGCCATTGCCTCGTAGGCGGCGGAGTCGTCGAGAAGCAGCTTGGCCTCCGCCACGATAAGGCTACGGTTGGTGCCCACAAGCTTCACGGTGCCGGCCACAACGGCTTCCGGGCGCTCGGTGTTCTGGCGCATAACCAAGACCGGCTTACCCAGAGCCGGGGCTTCTTCCTGAACTCCGCCCGAGTCGGTGAGGATAATGGTTGCACGATCCAGAAGCTTGGTGAACTGGTCATACGGCAGCGGATCCGTAATGATGACATTAGGCAGGGACTCAACCTCCGGAAGCACGGCCTCACGGACCTTGGGGTTGAGGTGCAGTGGCAGAACAAAGTTAATGTCCGGATAGCTCTCTGCCAGATCCTTGACCGCCCCACCGATTTCCTTCATGGCCTCAAGGTTTTCGCGGCGGTGCGTGGTGACGACGACAAGGCGCTTAGCTGACTGAGCCGCTTCCTGGACGGCGGGGTCTTCGAACTCGGTATCCCAGCTTGCAGCTTCCAGCAAGGCGTCGATGACGGTATTTCCGGTGACCGCGATGTCCTTGGAGCGCACGTTCTCGCGGCGCAGGTTCTCCATCGAGCCCGCCGTCGGCGCGAGGTGCAGTTCCGTGACCTGGCCGATGAGCTTGCGGTTGGCTTCCTCCGGGAAAGGCGAGTGGATGTCGCCGGTGCGCAGGCCCGCCTCAAGATGGACGATTTTCACACCGCGGTGGAAACCCGCCAGTGCTGCGGCCATAGCCGTGGAGGTATCACCCTGGGAAATAATGACATCGGGCTGTTCGGCGTCGATAATCTCATCCAGCCCCATGAGCGCGCGGGAGACAATCTCATTCAGGCTCTGCCCGGGCTTCATCAGGTGAAGGTCCAACTTCGGCTTGATACCGAACATGGTGTTGACCTGTTCCAGCATTTCGCGGTGCTGGCCGGTGGAGACAGCAACCGATTCGAAGCGCTCGTCCTTCTCCAAGGCCGTGATGACGGGAGCTACCTTGATTGCCTCCGGACGGGTTCCGTAGACAGTCATGATTTTGGGTAGGGGCATTGCTCTCCTTGGATTAAGAGAAGTAAAGACACGTCAATTCTTCCATACGAAGGGAACTGACCGGATCCCATTCTCTGAGAAACAGGGAAGGAAGGGGAATGTGCTTCCGTTGACCTAGTTCAAAACTACATGCACCTTATCATCTTCCCCGACACCCGCCTGTGCACGCAGTGTTCTCGCGAAATCCCAGGAGAACGTGGATAGTTTCGCGCTGCTGGCTTCTGCTAGTCCTCGCTCACGGTGACTTCCCGTGGCTCTTCGAAAGCAGCCACGCGCGGCTCAGCTGCCGCCACGCTGGCTGTTAATAGCGCTGACATCGCCACGGCTGCCGAGACCGCGTGCGTACGCTTCGAACTCTCCACAGAACTTAAGTTAACCGAAGCGAATGGTCTTTGGGAAGAGTTCGCACCATATCTATTCGCCCCACGGCTACACCGCCACCCGCGCCGGTGGGCTTAGGCAGGTAGGCTGATCGTGAGAATTGCACGTTGCCCGTACGTTGTACGCAAACGCCGGCCAGTGCGCCGGCTTGAAGTAAGGGGATGACTAGTTTCCAATGATCCAATTTGTTGTGGGTGCTGCCGCCGGATACGTCTTTGGAACCAAGGCTGGGCGCAAGCGCTACCACCAAATTAAGGGCGCTTATGAAAAGGCCGTGAACTCCCCCGCCACCAAGGCCGCGGTGCGCTCAGCGCGCAAGGCCGTGGCCAACCGCTTGGATCCAGAACCGCGCATGCGCGAGCTTAAGGATTACAACAAGGGGCGCCGCGGCAAGCGTGGCGCCGCGGATGGAGTGCAGCCGGATCGGATCTACGAGCCAGACGAAGATTAGCGCGTGCGCGTGGCTGCGGATTGGCGTGGGCGTCGGTTAGCGCACGCCGCGGAAGGCGCGGTCGTTGAGCTCACGGCGGGCTTGCTCGAGTGCGACGAGGTCGGCGAAGAGTGAGTTGTAGGACTCTTCGTCGTCGGAGGGGCGCATGCGGCCGAGTTGGGCCTTGAGTTGGGCTACTTGGTCGCCCACGCGGGCTTCTTGCAAGCGGGAGAGTACGGAGTCGGCGTAGGCCTCAAGGTCGGTATCGGGGTTGCCGGTCTCCCCCAGCTTGATGGGTTCCACGGCCAGCTCAGAAACGAAGTTGCGAGCCATGAGATCCGGCATCTCACCGGCCACGGCGGCTAACCATTCCACGCCGGGTTGCTCAGCGCCGGCGGTGACGCCACCGAGGGTGGAGATAGCGCGGCGGATCGTGCGGTAGGCCTCGTTGGAATAGGCATCCTCTGTGATGCCATCGAAGTAGCTGCCGGCGATCTGCGGGTACTGCAAGGCCAGCTTGAGGGCCTCGCGCTGTGGCCACAGGTGCGGCTCGCGGGGACCGGGGATGTGCATGACGGGGGCGTTGGTTTGCGCGGGCGCAGAGGAGGTCTCCTCCAAGGAGGCAAAGCGCGGGCGCTCCTGCTTTTTAGGTTTGCGGGCCTCCTGGCGTACTTGGTGGAGGACTTCCTCTGGGTCGGGCCAGCCCACCCAGCCGGCGAGGCGGCGGGCGTACTCGCGCTGCAGAGGTTGGTCCCGGATCTGGGCCACGACGGGCACGGCGCGGCGCAGGGCCTGGAGGCGGCCTTCGGCAGAGTCGATGCTGAACTCCGAGATGACGGAGCGGATGACGAACTCAAACATGGGGATACGGTCCGCCACGAGGTCGCGCACGGCAGCGTCGCCGCGCTCTAAGCGCAGATCGCAGGGATCCATGCCATCCGGGGCCACGGATACGAAAGATTGGCCGGTGAATTTCTGCTCGCCCTCGAAGGCGCGCATGGCGGCCTTCTGGCCGGCCTCGTCACCGTCGAAGGTGTAGATGAGCTCGCCGTGAAAGTAGGAATCATCCAACATGAGGCGGCGCAGCACCTGCAGGTGGTCCGCGCCGAAGGCAGTGCCACAAGAGGCCACGGCGGTCTTTACGCCCGCGGCGTACATGGCCATGACATCCGTATAGCCTTCCACCACCACGGCCTGGTGCTGCTCCGCGATGTTGCGCTTGGCCAAATCCAGGCCGAAGAGCACCTTGGACTTGTGATAAAGCATGGTCTCGGGCGTGTTCATGTACTTGCCCAGCTTGTCATCGTCGTAAAGCTTGCGCGCGCCAAACCCGATGACGTTGCCGGATAGATCCTTGATGGGCCACAGCAGGCGCCGGTGGAAGCGATCAATGGGGCCGCGCTTGCCCATCTTGGAAATGCCGGCGGCTTCCAGCTCCTCAAAGGAAAAGCCCATGCGCAGCAGGTGCTTGGTGGCGGTATCCCAGCCCTCCGGGGCATAGCCGCATTCAAACTCGTAGATAATTTCCTTGGAGAAGCCGCGGTCCAGGAGGAACTCGCGCCCGGCGGCGGCCTGCGGGGTTTCCAGCTGCTGGCGGTAGAACTCGTGCGCGGCCTTGTTCGCAGCGATAAGCCGGCGGCGGGTGCCGGGCTTTTCATCGCGCGCACCGGTGGAGCCGCCTTGGTAGTTGATGTGGTAGCCAATTTTTTGGGCCACGGCCTCGACTGCTTCCGGGAAGGAGACCTGCTCCATCTCCATGAGGAAGCTGAAGACATCCCCGCCCTTGCCGGTGGAGAAGCAGTGGTAGTAGCCGCGCTGCGGGCGCACGTGGAAGGATGGGGTCTTCTCATCTTTGAAGGGGCTCAGGCCCTTCAAAGAGTCATAACCAGCGGGCTTGAGCTGGACGTATTCGCCCACGATCTCATCAATAGGCGCGCGTTCACGGATAGCTTGGATGTCGCTGTCCGGAATTCTGCCTCGTGCCATGCGTACAGACTACCCCGCCCACGCAAGGTACAGGTACCCACGGCTGGGTGGGCTAGAGCCGCGAGTCCCACATCCTGGAAGAACCCATATGTGGGAATCGGAAAAGTGCGCGTTCTTGATTTCTTTTTCGGCCCCCGCACCTGCAATGATGGGGGCCATGGCCCAATCCTCCCCCTCCAAAAAATCGCTGCCGGCTCTCATCGGTGGCGCGGTTCTCGTCCTCGTCGCGGGCTACTTCGGCATCGACCTCGGTGACTCCAGCGACAGCGCGGACCAGAAGGCTGCGCCGTCTTCGACTGCGGCGGGTACGTCCGGTGCGGCTGGTGCATCCGCTGCGAGCGGTGGGGATGAGGGGGGCGTCGCCAAGCAGGGCGGCTCCGACCTGCCCACCTGTTCCATGGATTCCTTGCCCCAGGAGGCGCACGAGACGGCCAGCGATATCCTGGCGGGCGGCCCCTATGACTACCCGGATAATGACAACGTGCGCTTTGGCAACTATGAGAGTGTGCTGCCGCAGCAGGACAGGAATTACTACCGTGAATACACGGTGGAAACGCCGGGAATTGGGCACCGCGGGGCCAAGCGGATTGTCACCGGTGGCGGGAGCGAGACCGACCCGGATGTCTGGTACTACACCGATGACCACTACGACAGCTTCTGCAGCATCCCGGACGCGGAGGACTAAGACATGCAGCGCATCCTGATTACTGAACCTATCCGCACGCGCGAGGACTTCTATGGCGCGCTTGGGCGCTTGCGCGGCTGCCAGTCCGGTGCGCCGCGCAACCTCGATGCTTTGGCCGATTTCTTGCGTGAGCAGCACATCGTGGCGATTATCGCTGCGGATTTCGACATGGTCGAAGAAGACCTGGCCCCGATCAGCATGGTGCTGAAGGACCAGGGTGTAGCACTCGTGCGCTAGCTCAAGAAGCCGAAGAGATCGGCGCTGCGCTGCGCCAGGCGCTCCAGGCGTGATTCGGTCATGGAAGCGATCTGGTCGATGATGGCGCGGTCACGCTCCAGATCGGTGTCGGCTTGCTTCCACCACAGGGCGAAGGTGGCGTCCAGCGAGCCCGGCGCGCCGGCCACCAGGTAGTCGTAGACGCGGTAGATGCGCTCGCGCTGCCGGTCCTGACGGGCCAGGTGGGCGGGCTCATCCATGACGTAGAGAACGGCGATGGTCTTGAGCAGGGTCACCTCCGCCACCGCGCCCGGCGGGACGGCGAGGTCGCCGTGCATGCGGCCGAGCGGGCCGTCGTTGGCTGCCAGCGTGGCGGAGACGGTGGCGCCGACGTAGCGGCCGACAAGCTCCGAGGTCATCTTCTTTAAGTTGGCATAAGAGCGCAGGGAGTAGTCGAAGTTACCGATGGCGTTGATGACATCCAGCTGGCGCAGGCGGTCGGCGGCCTCCAGCAGTTCGTCGGCAGTGCCGCCGAAGGCTTTTGCGCCCTTGTCCGCAAGGTTGGCCAGCTCCACCAGATCCCAGAGCACGTTCAGGGAGATGCGGCGGGAGATGATGCCGTCTTCGACGTCGTGGACGGAATAGGCGATGTCATCCGACCAGTCCATGACCTGGGCCTCCATGGCCTTGCGCTGGTCGCAGTGTCCTTGGCGCAGCCACTCCAGGACGTCGGCGTCTTCGTCGTAGGCGCCGTATTTGCGGTTGGTCGTGCCATCCGGGTTGGTCTTGGTCCAGGGGTATTTGCAGGCGGCATCGAGTGAGGCGCGGGTGAGGTTGAGGCCATAGCTGCGCGGGCCCACCGGGGTATCCAGCACCACCTTGGGCTCCAGTTTGGTCAGGATGCGCAAGGTCTGGGCATTGCCCTCGAAGCCACCGAGCGCAACCTCGTTGAGGGCATTCTCGCCGTTGTGGCCGTAGGGAGGGTGGCCAATGTCATGCGTCAGGCCCGCCATATCGCACAAGTCCGGGTCCAGGCCCAAGCCTGCACCGATGCTGCGGGCAATCTGACTGACCTCCAGGGAGTGTGTCAGCCGCGTGCGCGGGGTATCGCCATCGCGCGGGCCCACCACTTGGGTCTTATCCGCTAGGCGGCGCAGCGCCGCGGAGTGCAGGACGCGGGCGCGGTCCCTGGAGAAGGCGCCGCGGTGTTCCTCGGTTTTTAGCAGGGCCGAGCCTTTCGGCGACTCGGAGGCGAGGCGGGCGACGTCTTCTGCGCAATAGGTATAGCTCACGGGTTTTAAGCTTAGGCGGAGTCTTGGCCATCCTGGGTCTGCCTCGCGCCAATAACACGGTGGCGCAGGGCCTGGTTGGGGCGGATGAGGCGCTCGACGCGGTAGAAGGCCGCGCGCACGCCTTCGGTGCGCTTCTCCCCCAGCAGGGTGCGCAGCCCCAGGTAGGCCAAACCGCCGGTCTCGTGGGCCAGGTAACGCCACCACGGGATGGAGAAACGCCGGGAAGGATAGTAGGGCGTGCCCATAACGGTCGCGGTGATTCCTTCTTGGCGGGCGATGAGGAAGGTGCGCAGGCGGTGCAGCGGGTCGGTGACGATGACGGCCTCGGTCACGCCGAGTTTGTCGCGGGCGGCGGCTAGCTCGCTGCGGGTGTCGAGGCCTTCTTCGAGGGCGGTGACTTTAAGGGGTTCGTCGTCAAGCAAGGCCCGTGCCACCCCGGCCTCGGTGAACCTATCGCCGGGCAAGTTCCCGCCCACCGTGATGATGGGCAGGTTGTGCGCGGTGGCGTACTCGGCGGCGAAGCGCACGCGGCCGCGAAGGATGCGGGAGGGGCGCCCGTCGTATTGCGCGGCGCCGAGGACAATAACGTACTTCACTGCCTGTCCACTTTAGCGTTGGGTGGCAGGTATCGTGGTGCGCATGACTACTGCTGCTCGTATTGGACGCGCCGCCCTTGCCGCCCTCGTGCTGGGATTGGCCACTGCTAGCCCGGCCGTGGCTGCGGACTTCGTTGTTGCCGCGCCGGAGGCGGCCTCGCTCACGGATAAGGTGACGGATGAGGCGGGGGTGCTCTCGGACTCAGAGAAGTCCGAGTTGGAGGACAAGATTGCCGCGCTGCAGCAGGAGCACCACGTGGTGATTTTCGTGGTCTTTGCGTCGTCGCTGCCGGAGGGTGCGGAGAGCTATGCGGACAGCATTGTGAAGTCTAAGGGCCCGAATTCTGCGGCCTATGTGGTGGGTGTGGATGATTCCACCATGGGCGTGCAGACGGGCAATGACTGGCCGCGCGGGCGCCTGGATGTGATGTATGAGGCGGCCTACGCCAAGCTTGCCGACGGCCGCCAGTTCGGTGCTTCCGCACTCGCGCTTGTCGACGCTGCCGCTTCTGGTTCTTCTTCCTCTTCTGGCACGGGTGGTTCTTCTGCTGACTCCGATGGGTCGGGTGGTTTGTGGCTAGCTGGCGGCGCGGGTGCCCTGGCTCTTGCCGGCGGTGGCATCGCGGTGGCGAGCCGACGCAAAACCAAGAAGGACTCGGCGGCCACGCTGGAGTCCGCGCGCCAGATTGAGCCGAGCAATACCGCGCAGCTCGACCGCCTGGACATGGCGACCTTGGAGAAGCTGGCCCAGGAGGAGCTGGTCTCCACCGATGAATCGATTCGCCGCGGCAAGGAGGAGCTCGATATTGCGGTGGCCGAGTTCGGCCCCGAGCGCACCCGCCCGTTCACGCGCGCGATGAACCATTCCACTCTAACCCTGCAGAAGGCTTTCCAGCTCCAGCAGAAGCTTAAGGACAACCTGCCGGAAACCACGGCGGAGCGCCGCCAGATGCTGGTGGAGATCATCTCCTCCTGCGGGCAGGCCGACGATGCCTTGGATGAGCAGGCGGCGGACTTTGCCAAAATGCGAGACTTGCTCATTAACGCCGGCTCCAAGCTGGATGAGCTCACCCGCCGGGTGGTTGACCTGCGCGGGCGCTTGCCGCAGGCGCGCGCTACCTTGTCTACTCTCAGCGGCGACTATTCCGAGGAGGTGTTGTCCTCCATTGCGGATAACCCGGAGATGGCGGAGGTCTCGCTCAATGAGGCAGAGAAGCTGTTGGAGCGTGGCCGTTCTCTGCAGTCCCAGCCGGCCGGCCAGCAGGGCCCCTTGGTGGGCTATATTCGCGATGCCGAGCACGCCTTGGAGGTCTCCGACCGCCTGCTGAATGGCGTGGAGAATGCCGAGAACTCAATCACCGCGGCTCGCGATAACCTGCCTGCTTTGATCGATGAGGTCGAGGAAGAAATCGCCGAAGCCCAGCACCTCGAACAGCGCGGCAAGGCCCAAGGCTCGACTGCAGATTGGGCCGCCTTGGAGGAGTTGCTGGCCCGCGCCCGGGAGGCTCTGCGTGCGGCCCGCGAACACGGTCAGGGTGATCCGCTGGGTCAGTACACGGCGCTGACGGCTATCGATGGCGAGCTTGACCAGCAGCTGGATACAGTCCGCGAAACCAACGCCACCCGCGAGCGCCAGATTGCACTGTACCGCCAGCAGATTGCCGCGGCCGAGTCCGCCATCCAGGCGGCGGAAGACTTGCTCTCCTCGCGTGGCCGCGTGGTAGGCCCCGATGCGCGTGTGGCTCTTGCCGATGCCACCCGCCTCTTCGCCCAAGCCCAGAACTCCGCCTCGAAGGACTTGCGCGCGGCCCTCAACTACTCCCGCGATGCCGCTTCTGCTGCGCAGACTTCGCTCAATCGCGCGAAGGAAGACCTAGAGGCCTACCGCCGCCAAGAACAGCGCCGCCAGGCCACCGATGCCGCGGGCAACATCCTCACCGGCATGGTGCTGGGCCAGATCCTCGGTGGCGGCAGCTCCCGCGGCCACAGTGGCGGTTTCGGCGGAGGCTTCTCCGGTGGTGGCAGCTTCGGCGGCGGTGGCTTCTCGGGCGGCGGCGGTGGAGGTGGCTTCCGCGGCGGCTCCTTCTAGCCGCCCTCTCCCCCTCCCCGCACCTAGGCCCTCCCAGCTGTCTTCACCCACTTCCCCGTCCTCTCCCCTTCCCCGCGCCAGTTCCTCCCAGCCGGCTTCACCCACTTCCCCGCGCGAGCCCTCGAGACCCGCGGCCCACACCCGGCATCTCATAACCAGGGCGGTCCCACATGGCATCTCGCACAAGGCTCCTTGCAAAAGGCATCTGGCAAAAGGCATCTTCTAGAAGGCGTTTTCACAGCTAAAAACGCCTTTTGCACCCTCTACATGGCGTTTTCAGCCCCAAAGGCGCCTTTTGACAGATGCCATCTGCCAGATGCCTTCTGCCGGACTGTCGGATGCCGTTTGCGGGATGCCTTCTGCCGAATGTCCTTGCACGCATCGGGCGGTTGGATACCGACTCGATTGTCGGCCAAGTAGATCCACGGATACGGGATTGGTGCACGTACATGATTGGTGTAAACCGGTCATGCACATGGTTCTGGCCAAACGGTTCGCCTCAGATGGTTGCAGTCAAACGGCTTACTTGGGGGCAAGTAAACCTTCTGCAATGCGCTAGATGGTTCGTTTGGGGGCAAGCAAACCTTATGACTGCAACCATCTGACTCGAACCCTCTACCGGCATACCAAGCCGAGCAAACACACTCGGAGAGCTCCTCTTCGAAGACAAACTCCACTACTCGCATGTCGGTGCAGGTTATATCGCGAAAGGTCCCTTTAGTTTGGTGCCTTTATTCTGGTCCCTTTGCCTAGTAAAGGGACCATCTATCAGGCGAAAAGCTGCGCCACATGGTCCCTTTGCACTCATAAGGGACCAGAGTGGAGGGACCAAACCAGAAGGACCATCTGTGAGAGAGCGGAAAGCACGGCCTAGCAGGCAGGAAGCAAGAAGGGGACGTGCGCCGAGCAGGCAGGCAGCAAGAAAGCGAAGTGGGCTTTGACGGGCAGCAGTGCGAAGTAGGGGTTCGGTGCACAAATGGGCGGCACCGCGGAAGGTGGGCTTAGGTGCGGAAGGGGCGGATGGAGCCGTCGAGAAGCAGGCAACAGTAGCTGGTGAAGGCGGCGTCCGTGAGGGGGAGCTCGCCCACCGCAACTTCGAGGTCGCGGCCCCGCGGGGTGGTGCGGGCAACCTCGGCAGCGGGGCCAGACAGAGCGAGAATGCGGCGCTCGCGGCGGAATGGATTCGTGCGCTCAAGCAGGTACTCGCGGCCCTGGCAGATCGCGCGCAGCTTGTTGACCGTAAAGCTGGTTTGTTTCGCCGAAAAGTCGGGCCCGCGCACAGTAAAGCGGCGAGCGCCCGGGGTGTGTTCGAAGGCGATGGTAATGCCCGTCTCGGGCAGCAGCAGGCCTGTCGGGTTCACGCGGGCGATGACCTCGCCCGCGCCATCCACCAACGCCCCGTCGCGCCACACCCAACGCTGCATCAGAGAAGCACCGCGATGATGGCGACGATGGTCATGAGCAGCAGCGTCGCGATGATCGGGATCGCGGTCTTCTGCGTCCGGGCCTCCAAAATGACGCGCGTAAACCAGCTCAACGCAGCAATTTCCGAATGGCTGAGATCATCGGAATCATCGCTCTCCTCGCCCTCAAATTCGAGAATGGCCTTGCGCACACCAGAGTTCTTGGAGGAGAACTGGGCGATTTTCAGCCCCTCGTGGTCCTCCACAATCCAGTCCCCGCCGGCCTCGTTGATGAAGGCAAAGGTGCGCCCATCCAGCGAGGCCTCCAAACGCTTATCGCGCTTGGGGTTGCCCGCCAGGCGGTAGACGCGGTCATCTTCCAAGGTCACCGACGCGCCCAGGTCATCGAGGCCTAAGCGCCAGTGCTCGCCTTCCACATCTGCCGAGCGTTCCTGGAACATGCCCAACGACGCCGGCCCCTCCCCCACGAGGAGGACCGGGTTCTGGCGGTCACTGCGGTCCCAGCTGGTGTAATGCATTAGCAGCCAGCCAGGCGAGCGGCCAGGTAAGCCTCAAGCTCGTCGAGCTTGACGCGCTCCTGCTCCATGGAGTCACGCTCACGCACGGTGACCGCGTTGTCCTCGAGGGTGTCGAAGTCATAGGTCACGCAGAACGGCGTACCAATCTCGTCCTGGCGGCGGTAGCGGCGGCCGATGGCGCCAGAGACATCGAACTCCACGTTCCAGTTGGCGCGCAGCTTGTTGGCCAGCTCGCGGGCCGGGGTGGACAGCTCTTCCTTCTTCGACAGCGGCAGCACGGCCACCTTGACCGGCGCCAGACGGCGGTCCAGGCGCAGCACCACCCGCTTATCGGTGCCGCCCTTGGCGTTCGGGGCTTCCTCTTCGTCGTAGGCGTCGATAAGGAAGGCCATCATGGCGCGACCCAGGCCGGCAGCCGGCTCAATGACGTACGGGGTCCAGCGCTCGCCGGCCTCCTGGTCAAAGTAGGACAGGTCCTCGCCCGAGCCCTTGGTGTGCACGGAAAGGTCGTAGTCCGTACGGTTGGCCACGCCTTCCAGCTCGCCCCACTTGGAGCCCTTGAAGTTATAGGCGTATTCCACGTCCACGGTGCGCTTGGAGTAGTGGGAGAGCTTCTCCTGCGGGTGCTCGTAGAGGCGCAGGTTCTCTTCCTTAATACCCAGGTCGATGTACCAGTTGAAGCGGTCGTCGATCCAGTACTGGTGCCACTCTTCGTCCTCGCCCGGCTTGACGAAGAACTCCATCTCCATCTGCTCGAACTCACGGGTGCGGAAAATGAAGTTACCCGGGGTGATCTCGTTGCGGAAGGACTTACCGATGTTCGCGATACCGAACGGCGGCTTCATACGCGCCGAGGTCATCACGTTCTTGAAGTTCACGAAGATGCCCTGCGCGGTCTCCGGGCGCAGGTAGTGCAGACCCTGCTCATCGTCGACGGGGCCCAGGAAGGTTTTGAGCAAACCGGAGAAGGCCTTCGGCTCGGTCCAGTCACCCGGCTGGCCGGTCTCCGGATCGTTGATGTCAGCCAGGCCGTTGGCCGGCTCGTGGCCGTGCTTTTCCTCGTAGGCCTCGATCAGGTGGTCCGCGCGGTAGCGCTTACCGGTGTGCTTGGACTCCACCAGCGGGTCGGTGAAAACCTCAACGTGGCCGGAGGACACCCACACCTGGCGTGGCTGGATCACGGACGTATCGACGCCCACGACGTCATCGCGGGACTGCACCATGTGGCGCCACCACTGGCGCTTGATGTTTTCCTTGAGCTCGACGCCAAGCGGGCCGTAGTCCCACGCAGAGCGGGAACCGCCATAAATTTCACCTGCCTGGTAGACCAAGCCGCGGCGCTTACACAGGCTGACGACGGTATCAATGACGGATGCCATAGCTAATGGGACTCCTCTGGTAGGGGACAGTCTTTATACAGTGCGGCCTAGTCTAGCGTGCCCCTCATCGCCGCGTGCCTTCACCCCAAAAGTGTGGTGCATTTTATACACATTTCCGCATTCTTCGGCTATAGTACCGATAGCTCTCTTTTTAACTCTCCATCAATAGATATGACTGAAGGTGAATGGCGTGACCAACACCCAGACTGACACCCTTTCCTTTGATCTGGCGGCGGCTGCCACCGTGATTAGCGCTTTGGATTCACCATTGCGCATCGATATCATTCAGCGCCTCTCCGAGCGCGACCACTACGTCCACGAGCTGGTCGCCGCGACCGGCAAATCGCAGCCGCTTATCAGCCAGCACCTGCGGGTTCTCAAGCGCGCGAACATCGTCGACAGTGAACGCACCGGCCGTGAAGTCCGTTACTCTTTGGTGGCCCCTAAGGTGCTGCCTTTGCTTCGCGACGCCTCACTGGCCACCTCTTAATGGAAGTGTGTTGATAAACTAAGCCCCATGGCCATCCACGACAGTATTCCCAAACTCGGCGCTCGCAATACCCGCCAGCGCACCGCCGTCGTTGAGGTCCTGCGCAGTCTCGACAAGTTCGTCTCCGCCAAGGACATTCACCAGGCGCTTATCGACGGTAACCAGAAAGTCGGCCTCACCACCGTCTACCGCACGCTCCAATCACTTTCGGAGATTGAAGCCGTCGACGCGCTCCACATGCCCTCCGGCGAGACCCTCTACCGCCATTGCGAGAGCGATGCGCACCACCACCACTTGGTGTGCACCAAATGCGGCCGCACCGAAGAAATCGATGGCGGCCCGATTGAAGAGTGGGCCTCCTCGGTAGCCAAGGAGCACGACTTCGAGCTCACCGGGCACGATGCCGAAATCTTCGGCATCTGCGCCGAGTGCCGCGCGGCGTCTTAGACACGCCACTTTTCCTGCCACATCGAGGATATCTTCATCCCCCTTGACAGCACTACACAGCTCGCGCGCTACTTGACGCCGCCGAAGCGGCGGTCACGCCGCGCGTACTCCTCCACCGCGGCGAACAAGTCTTCCGGAGTGAAATCCGGGAAGAGCTTGTCCTGGTAAATCATCTCTGCGTAAGCCGACTGCCACAGCAGGAAGTTGGAGGTGCGCTTCTCGCCGGAGGGGCGCAAGAACAGATCCACGTCTGGCATATCGGGGTCATACATCACCGAGCTGACCGTCTTCTCATTGATGGAGCGCGGGTCCAGCTCGCCGCGGGAGACTTGCTCGGCGAGTTTCCGGATGCCGTCGACAAGCTCGGCGCGACCACCGTAATTCACGCACATCACCAGGGTCATCTTGGTGTTGTCCTTAGTCAGCTCCTCTGCGGCCTCAAGCTCCTTGATCACAGAGCGCCACAGGCGCGGGCGGCGGCCGGCCCAGACCACGCGCACTCCCCTCTCGTTGAGCCAATGGCGCTGGCGGCGCAGCACGTCGCGGTTAAAGCCCATGAGGAAGCGGACTTCCTCCGCGCTGCGGCGCCAATTCTCGGTGGAGAAGGCATAAGCGGAAAGGTAGGGAACGCCGAGGGCGAGGCAGGCATCGACGACGTCGAGAAGCACTGCTTCCCCGCGGCGGTGACCTTCGGTGCGCTTCATGCCGCGCTCCTCTGCCCAGCGGCCGTTACCGTCCATGACCAGCGCGATGTGGCGCGGCAGGAACTCCTGCGGGATAGCGGGCGGATGAAGGACTCGGTTCGGGTCAGGCGTAATCACGGATTACAGTCTACTGTTCCATGATGCCCAGCGCGCCAACGCTTCGCTCAAGGTGCCATTGCAGGTGCGCGCGGGTGAGGCGATGGGCCTCTTGGGCTTGGGCGTTCGTCGGCTGGCTGGGGTGATCGTGAGCGATAAGCCACATGTGGTGCAGGGTTTCCGGGTCCACCTCGGCGGCTCCCGGCGGGCGGCATTGGTGGCAGGCAGCTCCGCCCACGGCCGGGTGGAAGGCGTGGTGGGGGCCGGGCCTTTGGCACTGGGCGCAATCGAAAAGGCTGGGTGCCCAGCCGGCGTGGGACATGGCTTTGAGGAGGAATGCGTCGAGAAGCATGAGCGGATCTCCGTGCTGGAGTTGGTTGAGGATATCGACGCAGGCATCGTAGAGGTAGGGGTCCCCGGGGGCATCGGCGGCGGCGAGGCGCTCGGCGGATTCGAGGGCGGCGCAGGCGGCGGTGTAGCGCTCGTAGTCCTCGATGATGCGCGCGCCGAAGTAGTCAACGGTATCGGCTTGGGAGATGGTGTAGAGGTTGCGGCCGGGATACAGCTGCACGTCGAGGTTGACAAAGAGCTGCAGGCGCGAGCCGAAGCGCGATTTGGCGCGGCGAACACCCTTGGCCACCCCGCGCACGAGGCCGTGGTAGCGGGTCAAGAGCACGATGATGCGATCTGCCTCGCCGAAATCATAGGTGCGGATGACGAGGGCGCGGTCGCGGAAATTCTCGCGCATGTAGAAGCTCGCCAGCTCTTAGAAGCCCAGGCGGCCCAGCGCCTTCGGGTCCGATTGCCAGTTCTTCAAAACCTTAATGCGCAGGTCAAGGTAGACGTTCTGGCCCAGCAGCTGGATGATTTCCTTGCGGGCGGTGCCCACGATGCGGCGGAAGCGGCGGCCATCTTTGCCCTCGATGATGCGCTTTTGGCCAGGGCGCTCCAGGTAGAGGATGGCGTGGACGTTGAGGACGTCGGGGCGTTCCTGGCTGGGCAGGATTTCGTCGACCTCGACGGCGACCGAGTGCGGCAGCTCGTACTTCAGGCCGGAGAGCGCGGACTCGCGGATGAGCTCGGCGATGCGCTTGGACTGGTCTTCGTCGGTGACATGGTCGTCCGGGTAGAACTTGGGGCCTTCGGGCAGGTGGTCCACGATGACCTGGGTCAGCTCATCCAGCTGCACGCGCTCGGTGGCGGAAACTGGGATGACCACGGCATCGGGGTTCTCTTCGGCGAGCAGCTCATGCAGGGCGAGCAGCTGGGCGCCAACCTGGTCCTTGGAGGCTTTGTCCAGCTTGGTGACGATGCCGATGATGGGGGTTTTCGGGGCGACCTTGCGGACGTTCTCCAGGATCCAGCGGTCGCCAGGGCCAATCTTCTCATCCGCGGGGATGGTCAGGCCGATGACGTCGACGTCGGCATAGGTGTCTTTGACGACCTCGTTGAGGCGCTCGCCGAGCAGAGTGCGCGGGCGGTGCAGGCCGGGCGTGTCGACGAGGACGATCTGCGCGTCCTCGCGGTGGACCAGGCCGCGGATGGGGTGGCGGGTGGTCTCGGGTTGGTCAGCCGTGATGGCGATCTTCTGCCCCACCAGGGCGTTGGTCAGGGTGGACTTGCCGGTGTTGGGGCGGCCGACGAAGGACACGAAGCCGGAGCGGAAGCCCTCAGGCGTGTCGGTGTATTGCGAGTAGTCGGCGGCGTTGGCTTCGCCCTCGGCTGGCAGGTCGGCGAAGGCGGCATCGAAATCAGTGCTCATATTGCCTCATATCATAACGCACGAGCTGCCGAGTCCCGTTCTTCCTGTATGGCCCTGCTCTGACTCTCGACGTGCGGCCCCGAGAGCTTCCTGCCGATGCACCGGCAGATGGTCCTTGTAGTTTGGTCCTTCTACTCTGGTCCCTTCTCTGTGCAAAGGGACCATCTGGTGCCGGTTTTCGCGTGCTAAATGGTCCCTTTAGTGTGCGAAGGGACCAGACTAAAGGGACCTTCTGCACTTTCGCGGAGTTTATCCGCCCTGCAGAGGGTTCCAGTCAGACGGTTCTAGTCATAAGGTTTCTTTGCCCCCAAACGAACCATCTAGAGGCCTCCAGAAGGTTTGTTTACCCCCAAGAGAACCTTCTGACCCGAACCGTTTGAGTAGAACCTTATAGCTGGAAACGACATCGTTGAAGGTGGGCCGCGAAAGCAGCAACGAGGTGCGGGTGAAGGTTGGTGGCGCGAGGTTATCCGCCGCATGTTGACTGCGAAAAAGCTTGCGCCACATGGCATCTTGCAAACGGCATCTTCCGAAAGGCGTCTTTGGTAGCAAAAACGCCATCTGGACGCCGCAAAAGGCGTTTTCACTCCTGAAAACGCCTTCTGACAGATGCCTTCTGCGGGATGCCATTTGCCGGACGCCTTGTGCGGGCCAAGGATCAGACTGGCGCGCGAGACCAAGCAAGACCAAGACTCAGGCTGATGCGCGAGACCAAGAGAACCAGACAGAGCCCAAGGCTGCAAAGGCGCGCGGGCAGCGAAAGAGGCGTGAAAGCTAGAGCTCCTCGACCTGGAACTGCAGCTGCGGGTGAGCGAAGGCATCCTGCGACTCGATGAGTAGCAGCTCCTGGGAATCCGCCTCGTAGGTGTTCTGCAGCAAGTCGAAGACGGAAGACGCGGTGCGCTTGAGCGCTTCCTTCGCATCATGCGTCTCCACGTAGTGGCCGGTGAAAAGCGAGGCCGTGACATCGCCCGAGCCGTTGCGCTTGAACGGCAGCTTGGGGGTAGTGACCAGGAAGGCGCGCTCGCCATCAACGGCGAGCATCTCAATCTCGTCCTCGCTGGTCTCCGGGCGCTGCACCGAGGTCACCAGCACAGTCTTCGGTCCGATCTCCTGAGCGCGCTTCACCGCGGCGAGGGTCTGCTCCAAGGTGCCGACCTCGGAGTCCGTCAGGTAGCCCAGCTCAAACTGGTTCGGAGTGATGATGTCCGCGACCGGAACGACCTTATCGCGCAGCAGCGGCGGGATTTCATCGGAGACGAAGCAGCCGGACTTGGCGTTGCCCATCACCGGGTCGCAGGCGTAAAGGGCACTCGGGTTCACAGCCTTGATGCGGTTCACGGCATCCACGATGGCGCCGGCGATGTCCGGGCCGCCCTGGTAGCCAGACAGGATCGCATCGATACGCGGGAAGGCGCCGCGCTTTTCGATGCCATCCACAATCGCCGTGACCTCTTCCGCCGGGATCATCGGCCCGCCCCAATCGCCATAACCGGTGTGGTTGGAGAAGTTCACCGTGTGAATCGGCCACACCTCATGGCCAGCGCGCTGAAGTGGAAAGACTGCTGCGGAGTTGCCCACGTGGCCGAAGGTGACGTGGGACTGAATGGAGAGGATGTTCATAATCCCCTATTGTGCTACGCCCCACGCAGCACCTCAACGATTGGCCTCATTTAAGCAAAGAAACTGTTTTAGCGTGGCCGTGTCAGGAGTGGCGCTAAACCCTTGCCGAGTCGCTTTAGATTCCGCCGCCGGGGACTTCCTTGTCCAGCTCGGCGCGCTCGGCGGCATCCGGGAAGGCCTTCGGGCCCGAGGGCTTGGGCTGGTAGCTCACGCCGCGTGCTGCCAGGTCCTCGTACCAGTCCGCCAGCAGCTCATTCTGCAGGCCGAACATTTCCTTTTCCTCCGCCGCAGTCGTGTGGTCATAGCCCAGCAGGTGCAGGCAACCGTGCACGGTGAGCAGAGCCAACTCGTGGCCCAGTGAGTGGCCGGCGGCCGTGGCCTGGCGCTGGGCAAACTCCGGGCAGAGCACGATATCGCCCAGCATCGCAGGTCCGGCCTCCACCGCGTCGGGGCGGCCAGCGGTAGCACCCGGGGTGAGCTCATCCATGGGGAAGCTCATCACGTCGGTCGGACCCTCCAGGTCCATCCAGCGCACATGCAGCTCCGCGATGGTATCCAGATCCACCGCAGTAATCGTGCACTCGGCATCCGGATTCACATCGAGGCGGCCGAGGGCGTAGGAGCAGACGTCGATCAGCATCTCCTCGTTGACGCCGTCATAACCGGACTCGTTAATAAACTCGATGCTCATTTCTTCTCCTCCTGCTCAGCAAAGTTATCGTAGGCCTCCACGATGCGCCCGACCAGCTGGTGGCGCACCACATCAGCAGAGCCCAGCTCCGCGAAGTGGATATCCGGCACATCCTTCAGGATGCGGCGCACCAGGCGCAGACCCGAGACCTGACCACCGGGCAAGTCCACCTGGGAAATATCGCCGGTTACCACGATGGTCGAGCCAAATCCCAAACGAGTCAGGAACATCTTCATCTGCGCCGGTGTGGTGTTTTGGGCCTCGTCAAGGATGACGAAGGCATCGTTGAGCGTGCGGCCACGCATATAGGCCAGGGGTGCGACCTCAATGATCCCGGCCTCCATGAGCTTTGGAATCATCTCCGGATCGATCATGTCCCGCAAAGCGTCGTATAACGGGCGCAGGTAGGGGTCAATCTTGTCGTTCAAAGTGCCAGGCAGAAAGCCCAGCTTCTCCCCCGCTTCCACGGCCGGGCGGGTCAAGATAATGCGGCTGACCTGCTTGGCGCGCAGGGCCTGCACCGCTTTCGCCACCGCCAAGTAGGTCTTACCGGTACCGGCCGGACCGATACCGAAGACAATCGTGTTCTCATCGATGGCCTGCACATAGCGCGACTGCCCAAGAGTCTTCGGCCGCACGGCCTTACCGCGGCGCGAGACAATATCAGCCGCGAGCGTCTCAGACACGGAAGCGGGAGCATCCACCGTGACAAGGTCCAGAGTGTGCTTAACGGTATCGGTGCTCACCGGATGCCCACGGCGGGCAATCGCCTCGAGCTCCTCTAAGACCTTGCGTGCGCGGGCCACCTCATAGTCTGGGCCGGCGGCGGTGACTGTGGTGCCGCGAGCGAACAGGTCCACGCCCACGAGGTTGCCCAAAACGCGCAGGTTATCGTCCGCCGGACCGAGCACCGTGGCGAGGTAGGCGGAATCGAGATCAAACTTGGTGGTGATAATAGGCACGCTAAAAAGGCTACCAGCGCGCGGTCAGGGTGCCGATGCTGGCCAACGCCACCATGCTTGCCGACGCCGTCCGCAACACCTCCGGCCCCAACTTGATCGCCGTCGCACCGGCGTCCTGTAGGCGGGCTAGTTCCTCCGCGCCGATGCCGCCCTCCGGGCCCACCAGCAGGTAGATGGTCTCGGCGGAGTCGAGGTCAGCAAGGTCCTTGAGCCGAGCCTCGGCGTCCTCGTGGAGGACCAGCGCGCGAGCACCGGAGATTTCCTGGCACAGCTGGCGGGTAGTCAGCGGGCCACGCACGGCGGGCACGCGCGCACGGCGCGATTGCTTGGCGGCCGCCACGGCCGCAGATTCCCACTTGGCTAGCGCCTTCGGGGCCTTCTTGGCATCCCACTTGGACACGCAGCGGTCTGCCTGCCAGGCGATGATCTCATCCGCCCCGGCCTGGGTGGCCAGGTCGACGGCGAGTTCGGCGCGCTCAGACTTGGGGATAGCCTGGACCACGACCACCCTCGGGGAGGGTTCGGGGAGGATCGCGAGGTCGTCGACAAGCGCGGCTAGCGTGTCCTTGCCCTGCGTATCAGTGATGGTGGCGGTAGCGCGGCGCCCAGACCCGTCGATAAGCACCAGGCTCTCGCCCGGGGTCATGCGCTTAACGGTGACCGCGTGGCGGCCCTCCGCACCATCGAGGCCCACGGGCTGGCCGACCTCAGCGTGGGACAGGTCCGGGTGGAGGAAGACGGGCAGAGACATTAGCGGCGGAACTTATCGCGGAAGCGGCTAAAGAGGGACTCGCCCTGGTCATCCCCGGCGTGGTGCACCTCGGTGCCGCCGTGGCCGGCGTCACGCACCTTCTCCAGTGCCTCGCGGGTCTTCTTATCCAGGTCAGTCGGGACAACAACATCCACGTGGGCGTGGAGGTTGCCAAAGCCGTCGGTGCGCAGGCGCGGCATGCCCTTTCCTTGGAGGGTGATGGACTCGCCCGGCTGGGTGCCCGGCGCGATATCGATGGTGAGCTCCTCGCCGTCGAGCTGCTCGACGGTGCACGAAGCACCCAGCGCGGCATCCACCATGGGCACGCGCACGGTCAGGTGCAGGTCATCGGCGTTGCGCTCGAAGACGGGGTGCGGCTCGGTGTGCACCTCAACGTACAGGTCGCCAGCGGGGCCGCCGCCGTGGCCGACCTCGCCTTGGGACGCCATGCGGATGCGCATGCCATCACCAATGCCGGCGGGGATATTCACCGTAATATCGCGACGCTTGCGCACGCGGCCATCACCGCCGCAGTGGCCACAAGGATCGGTGACTACTTCGCCGAAGCCGTAGCACTTCGGGCAATCGCGGGTGGTCATCATGTTGCCCAACATGCTGCGCTGGACCTCTTGGACCTGGCCCATGCCGCCGCAGTGATCACAGGTCACCGGCTTGGACTTGGACTCAGAACCGGTTCCCTCACAGCGGTCACAAACCACAGCGGTATCCACCTTGACCTGCTGCTTAACGCCGCTATAGGCCTCCTCGAGGGTAATGGTGGTGCGCAGGAGCGCATCATCGCCCGGCTGCACGCGGGAACGCGGGCCGCGGGAGGCTGCTCCCCCGCCGAAGAACTCGGCGAAGATATCGCCGAGGCCGCCGCCACCGAAACCACCAAAGCCGCCGCCCTGGGCCGCGCGCTCCTCCATGGGGTCACCACCCATGTCCACAACCCGACGCTTCTGCGAATCCAGCAGAACCTCCTGCGCAAGGGAAGCCTCGCGGAACTTCTCCGCGGCCTCCTCATCGCCCGGGTTGACGTCCGGGTGGTACTTGCGCGCCAGCTTGCGGTAGGCCTTCTTAATCTCGGCGTCGGACGCCGACTTTTCTACACCAAGAATGCCGTAGTAGTCACGAGCCACGTACTGTCATCCTTCTATATCTCGTTGATACTAAATCTAATCCGACGGGCCAGCTTACTCGCCCGCCAAGATTTCACTCACATAGCGTGCAACGGCAGAGACCTTGGAGATTGTTCCCGAGTAGTCCATATACGTCGGACCCACCACACCGAGCCCGCCGAGTGCTGCGGCCTCCGAGCCGGTGCCGAAACCATAGCGCGTGGCCACGACGGAGGTTTGGCGCAGCTCATCGGCTTCGTTTTCCTCGCCAATAGAGACCGATACGTTGCCTAGGTCCGGCACGCGGGCCAGCAACTTCAGCACCACGACCTGCTCTTCAAGAGCCTCGATGATAGAGGGCAGGCCCTCGGGCAGGGCCACGCGGGTGAGGTTAGAGGTGCCCGCCATAATCAGGCGATCGGAGGGCTGTTCGACGAGGGTCTCAATCAGCGTGGTGGCTGCTTTGAGGAGGTGGGGGCGGATGTCGGCTGGGGAGTCGTCGACAAGCGCGGCCAACTCCGCCGAGGCATCGGTGAGCGTCTTACCCTCCAGGGCGGTGTTGAGGATATCGCGCAGGCGGTGGGTCTGCTCGGGGTCGATGACGTCATCGAGCTCCACATTGCGCTGATCGACGCGCCCATTATCCGTAATCAGCACCAGCAGCAGGCGCACCGGTGACAAAGCTACGACCTCGCAGTGCTTGACGCGGGAGACTTTGAGGTTGGGCATCTGCACCACGGCAGCTTGCTTGGTCACCTGGGCCAGCAGCTGGACCGAACGGCGCAGGACGTCTTCCAAATCGACGCCGCCTTCGAGGAAGGTGAGCATGGCGCGGCGCTCGGCCTTGGAGAGCGGCTTGACGTCGTGGAGCGTGTCGACGAACTGGCGGTAGCCCTTCTGCGTGGGCACGCGCCCGGAGCTGGCGTGTTCTTGGGCGATGAGGCCTTCGGCTTCGAGCACGGCCATGTCATTGCGAATCGTCGCCGAGGACACGCCCAGCTGGTAGCGCTCGAGCAGGGCCTTGGAGCCGACCGGCGATTGCGAGGCGATGTAGTCCGCGACGATGGCGCGCAGGACTTCTTGGCGGCGGGCATCGGTGGAGCTAGACATGTCTTTAAGGCTATCCGTTCTGGCAGGCAAGTGTGGAAGCTGGTGCCAATCTTCCTAGGCGCGCTGCCAGTCCGCCGCAGCTTCCCGCAGGTTCCAAAGTGCGCTCTTAGAAGCGTCCATCATGCGCTTCCAGGTAGCTCGAATGCTGATGGTCCCTTTAGTCTGGTCTCTTTTGAGAGCAAAGAGACCATCTGCGGGCGAATTTCCTGTGATAGATGGTCCCTTTTCGCCGTAAAGGGACCAAATTAATGGGACCAAACTAGAAGGACCATTTTGAGCATGGTAGGAGCAATGAATATCTTCAGGCCACATCACTTTCCCAGAGGCATAACCCTAATCACCTCCTCGCAGCTTCGCGGTTGAACTACACAAATGGTTCTACTCAAATGGTTCGGGTCATACGGTTTACCTGTGCCCAAACGAACCTTTTAGCAGCCTAAGGAAGGTTTGTTTGCCCCCAAACAAACCTTATGACTGGAGCCTTTCCACTGGAACCATCTTCGAGCATCGATGCAGGCCGCTAATCAGCCAGCTGTTCGGACTTGGAGGTCGGCCCGCAGACGGGACAAGCCGCTAGTGGGCTGTGTCTTCGGCGGTGTCTTCAGCGACGAGGAGGTCGGTGATGATGCCATCCGCGAGCAGGCGGCCCGCCTTGGTCACGCGGAGGCGGCCGTCACAAAGCTCGAGCAGGCCGCGCTCAATAAAGCGCGCGGCCACGGGCTCGGCGGCCGGCGCGAGCCAGGACGCCGGGATGCCCTCGCGCAGGCGCAGGCCCAGCATGATGCGCTCGGTGTGGCGGTCGGCGGCGCTGAGCTGCTCGCGCTCCTTGATGGGCAGCTCCCCCTCGCCGACGGCCTTGATGTAAGTCCGCGGGTTCTTCACGTTGAAGAAGCGCTCGTTGCCCAGGTGCGAATGCGCGCCCGGGCCCGCGCCCCACCAATTGCCGTCCATCCAGTAGATGCGGTTGTGCTGGCACTCCCCGCCCGGCTTGGCCCAGTTGGACACCTCATACCACTCGAAACCCTCGGCTTCGAGCGTGGAGGAGATCATCTCATAGCGCCGGGCCAGCACGTCCTCATCCGGGGCCGGAAGCAGACCCTTCGATACCTTGCGGGCCATACGCGTGCCATCTTCCACGATGAGCGAATACGCGCTGATGTGATCCACCCCGGTCTCCAAGGCACGCTCCAAGGTCAGGGCCACATCCGCATCTTCTTCTGTCGGCGTGCCATAAATCATGTCCAAGTTGACGTGCTCGAAGCCCGCGGCGATGGCTTCGCGCGCAGCATCGAAGGCGCGGCCCGGCGTGTGGGCTCGCTCCAACACGGCAAGCACCCCTGGGGAGGCGGATTGCATGCCCAGGGAGAGGCGGGTGAAGCCGGCGTCGAGAAGCCCGGCGAAGTACTCCGGCGAGGTGGATTCCGGGTTGGATTCCGTGGTGACCTCCGCGCCCGGGGCGAGGCCAAAGGTATCGCGGACCTTCGACAAGACACGGCCCAGCCCCTCAGCACCCAGCAGACTCGGCGTACCGCCACCGATAAAAACCGTTTCGGCCTCGCGCCCCACCTGCGCCGCCGCCATCTCCAGTTCCTTCTCCAGCGCAGCCAGATAATCGCTGGTCAGATCCCCTCCCAGCTCACCCGGGGTATAGGTGTTGAAGTCGCAGTAACCGCAGCGGGAGGCACAGAAAGGAACGTGAATGTAGAGACCAAAGGGATCCATGGGAACAAAGTATCCGACAGCGCCGTTAAAGCGGTAGTCTATAGTGCAGATTTGCAACCCCGATAGTGAAGAAAGGCCTCTTTTAAGTGGAACCTCCGAGTCGATGTCCCCGCCGCCTCCTTAAGGCGGTGGGGTAAGCCGTGTTATCTGCCATCCTGATGATTGTGGCGGGTTTCGCCGTCATCGCTCTCATTATCGTGGCCAACGCCTACTTCGTGGCGCAGGAATTCGCCTTCATGTCGGTGGACCGCACACAGCTGCGGCAGCAAGCAGCGGCGGGGGATGCCGCGGCACAACGTGCCCTGAAAATTACACAGAGAACCTCCTTCATGCTCTCCGGCGCGCAGCTGGGTATTACGATCACGGGCTTGCTCATTGGTTATGTGGCCGAGCCCCTCGTGGGCCAAGGCTTGGGCCAGCTGCTCGGCGGCGTGGGCGTGCCAACGGGTGTATCCGTCGCGGTAGGCACCGTGGCAGCACTGGCGATATCGACGGTTCTCACCATGCTCTTCGCCGAGCTCTTCCCAAAGAACTACACCATCGCAGCACCCATGAAGTCAGCGCTGTGGCTGTCCGCGTCGACCATGTGGTACCTCAAGATTTTCGGCTGGCTCATCCACTTCTTCGAGTACTCCTCCAACGCCATCCTCAAGGTCTTTGGCATCGAGCCGGTGGAGGACGTTGATTCTTCCGCCACCACCGATGACCTAGAGTCCATCGTGGATGCCTCCCACGAGGCGGGCGATTTGGATGAGGACACCTACTTGGTGCTCGACCGCCTCCTCGACTTCCCCGAGCACGACGTGGGCCACGCCATGATCCCGCGCTCGCGCGTTGACGTCATCGAGCCGGAGACCACCATCGGTGAGGTGCGCGAGATGATGTCGGAGAACCACACGCGCTACCCCATCATCGACGATGAACATAATCCCATCGGCGTGGTGCACCTCTACGACGTGCTGGGCAGTGAGCTGCCCCTGGCCACCCCGGCCCGCGAGATCATGAAGAACCCCGTGGTGGTGCCGGAGCTCATGCCGCTTCCCGACGTCGTCACCGAGCTTCGCGACGCCGACGAAAAACTCGCCTGCGTTATCGACGAGTACGGCGGCTTCGTTGGCATTGTGACCATGGAGGACTTGGCCGAGGAAATCCTCGGCGATGTCACCGATGAACACGATCTCGAAGAAACCGAGGAGATCACCGAACAGGACGACACCCACTGGATCGTCGACGGTGACACGCCCATCGACGAGATCGAGCGCGCCATCGGCCACGACCTCCCAGAAGGCGATTTCGAAACCGTCGCTGGTCTTCTCATCGCGCACTCCGGCACGCTACCGGAGGAGGGCGAGGAGCTTTCCATCGAGCTCGAGGCCGAACCGGACGACTGGGTCGACGGCGACGAGGCCCCCACCCGCACACTCAACGTGCGCGTCGAGGAAATCGACCGCCACGTCCCCTCCGTCCTAGCCCTAGAGCTGGTAGAGGAATTCCCGGAAGGAGAAGATGACTAATGACTGATACCTGGTGGTTCAACCTCCTTATCACTCTGCTCATCATCGCCGCCTCCGCCTTCTTCGTGGTCATCGAGTTCTCCCTCATGGGTGCGCGCCGCAACCGCTTGGAGGAGACTGCGGAATCCTCGGCGGCTTCGCGTGCGGGCCTGCGCTCGCTCAATGAGCTGACCGTCATGCTGGCCGGCGCCCAGCTGGGCATTACCGCCGCGACCTTCGTCCTCGGTGCGGTGACCAAACCCTGGGTCCATCACCTGCTGATGACCCCACTGGAGGCCCTTGGCCTGCCGCTGGGCGTTGCTGACGTCATCTCCTTCCTGCTGGCGCTGTTCGTCGTGACCTTCCTGCACCTGGTCATCGGTGAGATGGCGCCGAAGTCCTGGGCCATTGCTCACCCGGAGACCGCCCTACAGCTCATTGCGGTGCCCGCCCGCGGTTTCATCTGGCTCTTCCGTCCGCTGCTGCTCTGGATCAACAAGATGGCCAACAAGCTGGTGACGATGGCCGGCGAGGAGCCCGTCGACCGCGCTGGTGCGGCCGGATATGACGCGGAGACCCTGCGCCACCTGGTCGAGCACTCGCGCCTGACGGGCACGCTTGACGACGACTCCGCCAACCAGATCACCGGCGTCATCGAGCTGGAAGCCTCCACCGCGGCCCAGTTGGCGCGCGAGCATGGCTCGGAAATCCTGCCGCTGTCCTCCGATGCCACCGTGGCCGAGCTCCACGAGCTCGTAGTACGCAAGTCCATCATGCGCGTGCTGGTCTACCCGCGTACCTCGCGCATCCCCCGCATCGTCCATGTGCGCGACACCCTGTTGGCGGACCCGGAAACTCCGGTGCTGGATTTCTCCCGCCCCGCACTGGCGGTGGGCTCCTCCTCCACCGTGCAGAAGACTCTGGACCAGATGCGCGCCCGCAACGAGCAGCTCGTCGTCGTGGGCAAGCCCACCAAGGACAAGACGGTGTGGATCCTCACCTGGGATGACATCATGGGACAGCTGTGGCCGCAGATTACGGAGCAGCTGGACCAGGCCGCGCCGGCTGCCAAGAACCCGGGGGCCTAGCGCTTACGCGCTAGGCGTGCTACACGAAGCTAAGCGAAGCTAAGCGTGGTGCACGAAGCTAGACGGGGGAACACGAAGCTAGGCGTGGCGCATAGCCAGGCCTAGCACACTAAGCAACGAAGAGCGCCGCCGAGAGAGGGAATCTCGGCGGCGCTCTTCTTAGGTAATCCTTGTGTGTTGGCAACAAGGAAGTCTGTGATGCGGCGACTATGCGGTCGTGGCGGCCTTCTTCTGGCGCTTGGCGCGCACACGGGCAACAACGGCGTCGATACGCGCGCGCTCCTCCAAGAAGGGCGGCGGGTTATGCCCCCGCATGGTGCGCACGAATGCGGGGTGCGCCTCGACGACGGTGTGGCGCCAGGCCTGCACTGCGATGAGCGCGGACTCGCCGGCGCGCTTGTACAGGTTCGGCAGGGAGACCACGTCGAGGTTGCGGGCCACGGCGTCGGTTTGCGCCAGCACGTACTCCACCAGCTCGCGCAGGTAGGCAGCCACCGCGGCGGTGCGGCCGCGCAGGGTTTCTGCCAGCTCCGAAACCACAACGGGCGGGCCGGAGATGGGCAGGCCCTCAGCGAGTGCGCGTGCGGTGAGCTGTTTCGGCTCCTCGACATCATTGTCGCCGGAGGAAGCAGCGGAGATAGTGCCGGACTTCAGCCCGGAGACCAGTGCGTGGCGCAGGCCGATGAGCTCGCCGACACAACGCCCGGAATCCACGCGGGCGTCCTCGACGATGTCCCCCAGCTCAGCCAAGCAGTCGAGGGAGAGTTCATCATCCCAGTCCTCAATGGCCTCGATGAGGTGCTCAATGTAGTCAACGACTTCGTCGCCGATGTTATAGATTTCTTGGGTCAGCTCACGGTGGCGCAGCTCGGCTGCGATTTTGTGCATAGGCTGCCCTTTCCGCGAGAACCTCTAGTTGAGGTTTAGAGTTTTTCTGACCCCGCTGACTCTATTAGAGATTCTCCCGTGGGTCTGCGCGACACTCCGAAGGAATTCACAGACTCCATCCAGCCTTATTTTTTGCCGGCGTAGAGGCGCTCGATATCCGCTGCGTAGCGCTGCGCAACGACATAGCGCTTCACCTTCATCGTGGGGGTGAGCTCGTTGCTTTCCTCGGTGAGGTCCTGGTCGAGGATGACGAACTTCTTGATGCCCTCGGCGTGGGAGACCGTAGCGTTGACCTGGTTGATGGCGTCCTGGATATCCGCGCGCAGTGCCGGATCCGCTGCCACCTCACGCATGCCCTTGGTCGCGGAAATGTTGTGATCGGCCTTCCAGCGCTTGAGCGCGTCCTCATCGAGGGTGAGCAAGACGCCGATGAAGGGCTTGCCGTCGCCGACCACCATGGCCTGGGAAATCAGCGGGTGGGAGCGCAGGATATCTTCCATCGGCCCCGGCGAGACGTTCTTGCCGCCGGCGGTGACGATGAGGTCCTTCTTGCGGCCGGTGATAACGAGCTTGCCGTCCTCATCGATTTCACCCAGGTCGCCGGTGTTGTACCAGCCGTCCTGCAGGGAGTTCTCGGTGGCTTCCTCGTTCTGCCAGTAGCCCTTGAAGACGATATCGCCCTTGATCAGGATCTCGCCGTCGTCGTTAATGCGCATCGTCGTTCCGCCCAGTGGTGGACCAACGGTACCGATGGACTGGTCCACGAAGTCCACGGCGGCAGCCGCTGCGGTCTCCGTCAGGCCATAGCCCTCGTAGATGGTCACGCCGATGCCGCGGTACCAGTGCAGCAAGTCCTGCGAGATGGCCGAACCACCGGAGATGCAGTACTTGACTTCGCCGCCCATGGCCTGCCTAATAGCGGAGTAGACCAGCTTGTCATAGGCCTTGCGCTTGGCCTTGAGCACCCGGTTGGGGCCCTCCGGAGTATCCAGCGCCTTCGAATACTCGATAGCGACCTTCTCCGCGCGGTCGAAAATGGCGCCCTTGATTGCAGAAGAACCGTGGGCCTTGGCGGAGGCTCCGTTGCGTACCTTCTCAAACACGCGCGGCACACCCAGGATCAGGTTCGGGCGGGAGCGCGCGAATTCGATGGTGATGGTGCCAAAATCGGACCAGTGGTTCTGGGAGGCACCGCCGATGGTGACCGCCAGCGACACTGCACGGCTAAAGACGTGTGCCAAGGGCAGGAAGGTCAGGACGTGGGAACCCGGCACGGCGATGGCGCCAATGGGGTTGGTCAGCAGGCCGCGAGCTTCTGCCAGCCAGTTGCGGTGGGTGAGCATGCAGCCCTTGGGGCGACCGGTGGTGCCAGAGGTGTACACCAGCGAGGCGACGTCATCGGTGTTCGTGGCTTCGATGCGCTGGTCGACGGTGTCGTCGCTGACATCGCGGCCTTCAAACTTCAGCGTATCGATGGCCGAAGAGTTGATCTCTAGGACGCGGCGCAGCTGGGAGGGCGAGCCGTGCAGCTGCGGGGTGCCATCCTCCTGCAGCTTCAGGTGCTTGACCAGCTCGGAGTGCTCGCGGGTTTCCGTGATGGCGAGGATGGCGCCGGAGTCCTCGATAATCCACTGGACCTGTGACATCGATGAAGACGGGTACACCGGAACGGAGATAGCACCGGCCGCCCAGATGGCGTAGTCCAGCAGGGACCATTCATAGCGGGTGGTGGAAATAAGAGCCACGCGGTCTCCCTGCTCCACGCCGAAAGCGATGAGGCCCTTGGCCACCGCGTAGACTTCCTCCACAAATTCCTTGGCGGTGACGTTGACCCACTCGTAGTTCGCGGGGCGGGTAAACAGCACGCCATGTGGGCGGGCGTGTGCCGTAGCCATCATGGCGGTAAGGCAGGTCTCCCCGTCTTTGATCTCGAACTCCGCTTTCGTATGCGCTTCATTCAAAGTCACAGTTGTGTCCTTTCCCACAAAAATTAAATTCCAGCCCACTCTACCAACCGGATTTCTCCCGCGCGCGGGGAGGGCGTGGCACAATTGGGGGATGTGACTACCCGTGATCTGCTTCAAGAACTTGCCCAACGCCACGGCGTGGCCTGCGAGTACACCGCCCAGAACGGACAGCCCGTGTACGTCAGCGAGGAAACAATTACCTATACGCTGCGCGCACTCGGCGTCTCTATCTCCGACCGTCCGGACGATGGGGAGCTAACCCAAGCCCTGTTCGAGGATTATCTCGAGCGCGCCTCCCGCCCGCTGCCGCCGTGCGTGGTGGCCCGCGAAGGTGCCGAAAAGTCTTTCGTCGTCCACGTCCACGACGGCGACCCCGTCACCGTCACCATCGAGCTGGAAAACGGCGAGACGCGGCCGACTTACCAGGATCCGAACGACGCCCCGGCTGCCGACGTCGCCGGCACCATGTGGGGCGAGGCCGGCTTCCACGTTCCCGGGGACCTGCCCTTAGGTTTTCACAAGCTGCACTTGTCCTCGCCGGGTATCGGCGAGCACGAATGCCCGCTCATCGTCGTGCCGAACCATCTGAGCACAGCAGATCGCTTCCTCGAGCGCCCCGCCGCGGGCGCGATGGCGCAGTTGTATTCGGTGCGCTCCGAGAAGTCCTGGGGCATGGGCGATTTCGGAGATCTAGCCGAGCTCGCGGAGGTACTGGCTCCGGATTATGACTTCCTCCTTATCAACCCGCTGCACGCGGGCGAGCCAATCCCGCCTGTGGAGGATTCGCCCTACCTGCCCACCACGCGGCGTTTCATCAACCCGATTTACATCCGCATCGAGGATATTCCGGAGCTGAAACAGCTCAGCCCGGAGCTTCAGGAGGACGTCGCCGAGCTCGCCGCCGAGTTCCGCGAGCGCAACCGGTCTGCCGAAGAGATCGACCGCGATTCCATCTTCGAGGCCAAGCTGCAGGTGCTGCAGGAGCTCTTCAACCAGGGAATGACCCCGGAGCGCCGCACCGCCTTCAGCGAGTACCAGCGCCGCGAGGGCCGCGGCCTGCGCAATTTCGCGCTGTGGTGTGCAGAGACTGAACTCTCGCGCCACAGTGGTCGCCGCCACGCGCTGAGCCTCGACGTCAACGACTTAGCCGAGTTCTATTCCTGGCTGCAGTTCCTCTGCGATGAGCAGCTGGATGCCGCCCAGCGCCGCGCGCTCGACGCCGGCATGAGCATCGGCCTCATCACCGATATGGCCGTGGGCATCCACCCCGCGGGTGCCGATGCCGTCAACCTCTCCGAGTACCTGGCTCCCCAGTGCTCGGTGGGTGCTCCGCCGGATGACTATAACCAGCAGGGCCAGGACTGGTCGCAGCCGCCGTGGCACCCGGTCCGGCTGGCAGAAGCCGGCTACGAGCCGTGGCGTGATTTGCTGCGCACGATGCTGGGCAACGCCGGCGGTCTGCGCGTCGACCACGTGCTGGGCCTTTTCCGCTTGTACTGGATCCCGCGCCAGTCCACCCCGCTCAACGGCACCTACGTGACCTATGACTGGGAAGCGATGCTCGGCATCCTCGCGCTCGAGGCCGAACGCGCCGGCGCGGTCCTCGTCGGCGAGGACCTGGGCACCCTGGAACCCTGGGTCCAGAACGCCCTGCAGGATATGGGAGTACTCGGCACCACGATCATCTGGTTTGAGCACGCCAACGAAGGCCCCACCCCGCGCCCGCAGGATCAGTACCGCCACATGGCGATGTCCTCGGTGGGCACGCACGATCTGCCGCCAACGCTCGCCTTCCTGCGCGGTGACCACATCGCACTGCGCGCCCGCCTGGGTCTGTTGACCCGCCCGGTGGCGGAAGAAGAGGCCGAGGACCGCGCGTGGCAGGAAGAGGTCAAGGATAATCTGCAGGCCTATGGCATGTTGGAGAACCGCAAGAACGAAGAGGACGTGTTGGTTGCCCTGCACCGCTATGTTGCGGGAACTCCCTCGGCACTGACGGTGACCAACGTGGTGGATATGGTCGGTGACGTGCGCGCGCAGAACCAGCCGGGAACGACGAAGGACCAGTACCCCAACTGGTGTATCCCGCTGTGCAATACCGCCGGCGATCCCGTCCTCTTGGAGGATCTACCGAAGCAGGAGCTCTACCAGCGCCTCGCCCAAGCCGCCAAGAGGCCAGGGCACGAGCGCTAAAGCGTCGTCCCTTTAAAGGACGACGCCCACCACTGCCACCACGACGATGAGCGCGATCATCAGCCACAGGGTCACGCTCACTCGGGATTTAGGCAGTGCCCGCTTGCGGTGGACGTGTTCGGAGCGCTCGGGGTCCCACAGGCCTTCGCGGTGATCATCGGGAGTCATGGTTCTTCATCCTAGTCACGGGCACAAGCCACGAATACACCCGGTCGATTGCCCACATCAGGAGCCACCCCATGACGGTTGCGGCCGGCACCGCCGTGACGGCGAGCACCGCCATTTGCACCCACACCGGCGCCTGCACGAGCCATTCCATGCCCTCAGGGTAGCCTGTTGTGCATGAGCCGTGCACCTTTCACCGTCACCTGCCCCGCGGGCACCATCACCGGCTACCTCGATGAGGACGTGGCCCATTTCCATTCCATCGAGTACTCCCACATCCCCGGGGATTTTGAGAACCCCGAACCCGCACCGCCACGTGACCAGGATGCGCGCACCCCGCACCCGGAGAAGACCGCGCTGACCATCACCGCCCCCGCGCCCGGCAGCCGCGCGACGTCCCTGGCGCCGACGTTGGTCTATATCCACGGCGGCCGCTATGAGCACGGTTCCCACGAGGATCCCCGCGCGGAGGGCACGCCGACCGCACAGGCGGGCATCGTCCACGTGCAACTGGGCTATCGCGTTGGGCTGCCGGGGCTTGCCCGTTTTCGTGATGACGAGCCCGACCGCTACCGCGCCATCGAGGACCTGCAGCTGGGGTTGGAATGGATCCAGAACAACATTGAGGCATTCGGCGGCGATCCCACCAACGTGACCATCCTGGGGCAGTCCGCCGGCGCCAACGCCGTGCTGTGGCTGTGCCGGCGCGATCACTACCGCGGGGCGTTTCGGCGGGCGCTAGCTCTGTCCCCTGGTTTCCCGCGAGAGAGCTTCGAGGAGCGCAGTGCCACTCTGCGCCAGGTGATGAAAAAGCCCATCACGCGTTCCTCCCTGGCGGCGATGAGCCAGGAGGAGCTCGCCGCCGGCTACGCCAAGTTCCGCAAGAAGTACAGCCTCGATATGGCGCTGGGCCCCACCCCGCTGGAGTGTGGGCAGCTTGCCGACGTCCCCCTCATCCTCGCCAGCACCCGCGACGAGTTCTACAACATCCCAGCCACGCAGAAGGTCGACCGCTCCCCTTTCCGTGCCCTCATCCTGCGCTATGCGGCGCCGCGCTTCGGCTTTCCCCGCAACGGCTTCACACCCTGGTATCAGGTGGCGCAGCACATGGACAAGGAGCGCCCGATGGGCCGGATGGTGGGAGATTCCATCATTCGCCGGTGGGCGGCCGAGGTGGCGGAGAAGGCTCCGGGGAAGACCTGGATGGTGGAATTTACCCGATCCTCGGGCCCGGCCCTGCACTGCGAGGAGCTGCGTCCGCTCTTCGGCAGGACGCCGCTAGCCCAGTGGCTGCAGGATTTTGTGCGCACAGGCGAGCCCGGATTCGAGGCCTACCGCCCGGAGCACGCTATCTGGGAGTACAACCTGGATAACGACGAGCATCGCGTGGCGT
>NZ_KV813946.1:17295-46599 GCF_001813755.1 Corynebacterium sp. HMSC074H12 | reverse complement strand
CCACACCGCTACCATTTCAGTCTTCTGAACACACCGGTACCAAAAACTCGCATCTGACAGTAGATTTACTACAGAATTGAATGCTATTTGTTGTCGTAGTCTTGGTCACCGGAGGCACCGTACATGGTGGTCTTCAGAATTGGCCCCAGAGTGAGGATAGAGGTGCCAAACCCTGATACGACAAGGGCCGCAGCTGGGCCGATGGCACTTACAACAGGTGCCCCGATGATGTATCCAATAAGCATTGCGGAGCTGTTAATTGAACCCATCGTAGAAAGGGCTTTGGGTTTCACTTCATCAGGTACGGATCCGACAACGATTATGCGTAGTGCGGCCACCTGAGCAGCATTGCAGACTCCGCCCAGGAGGAAACATGGGATGCAGAGCCACAATGAGGGAAATAGTCCAGGTAAAGCTATGAAACACCCCATAGCGAATCCTGCCCCGGCCAGGACTTTCCCAGCGTTCTGTGAGTGAAGGCGAGCTGAAAGCCGTGCGCCAAAGATGCGGCCCACGATAAATGCTTGGGCAATGATGGCATATAACGTACCGCTGACGTGGAGGGTCTGTGTCGCATAGAAGACAAGCGAAACGTTGAAAATCGAGGTGCAGATAATTGCTCCCCAAATGCTGGTTAACGCGGACCGAGCGCTTCTATTCTTCAGCAAAAGGGAAGGTGCTTCGAGGACCTTCTGGAGAAAACTCGGTGAAGAATCTTTGGTTTCTGAATGAAGCAGTGTTTTCGGGGGCGAGGATTTATAAAGGAAATAAAAAGCAAGTAGCGAGACTCCAACGGCGCAAGCTTCAACGAAGAGCGCTGTCTGCAGGTTTCTTTGGTCCAGTAGTAATCCACCTAGAGGTGGTCCAAGGAATCCACTGCCAAGTCGGGCTGTGTCCAAGAGGGAGAAGGCTTTCGCCTGCTGTCCTTCGCCGACCTGAGAGTCAGCGATGGTGAAAATGGATGGAATTGACAGTCCGCTTAAGCATGCGGTGACGAGATTTCCGACAATGAGGATCAATGGCTCTGGATAGGCTGCCATTGATAACAGGCCCAGAAGATCTAAGAAGAGTGCAGCAAGCGCAATGTGATAGCTGTTGAATTTGTTGAAGAGTGGGGCCAGAAAGGGGACTGCAAAAACTTGAGCGCAAGTACCCGAGATGAAGATGCTTGCCACCAACAGTTCGCCTTTGTTGAGTTCGGCGAAGTGGAGTGAAATCGAGAGGCTGGTCATTGACCCGCACACTGACAATAAAAAATATGTGGCGGTCAAGGTGTAGATAGATGAAAGTCCTTCGTCACCACTGTTTCTAGGGGGATGCATTTAGGCTGCAACTGTTTCGTTGCCCTGGCCGCTGAACGGACCTGAACCTCCTACTGTGACTACTTCGGAAAGCGTTTCGGAGGTAAGCATTATTTCTCCCATATGTGATGACGATTACATGCAACAAGATAATGATGTGCGACTCTCATTGCAAGGGTGTGGCGGAGTCAGGTCTTGCACTGTGTACAGGAAAAAGTAGTGCTAGCGCTAGTGACCTTCGCTCTTGTGAACATCAAAATGTAGAGCATGAAAAAGCTTGTGGTTGGCATGATTGCCGTGGTGGCCGTGATTGTGGTGGCGTTTGTCGGGTTTGTGGGATTCATGCAGTGGGTCGATGCAGACAGCGTGACCGGTGATGACGGCGTAGCTCCCGGATACAGCGCTGAGACAGGTGGCCCGCTGGAAGCGTCGTTTGCGGGCGAGGGGCCACACGAGGTCGACGTGCGGCGCGACGGCGACGTGACCGTTGCGGCACCGACGGGTGCGGGACCATTTCCGGCGGTGGTCATGGCTAATGGCACGAACACGCCGCTGAGTCGCTACCTGCCTGTGGCGGAACACCTGGCAAGTTGGGGCTTCGTGGTTGTCGGCGATGAGACTCCCCAAACCGGAACCGGGGAGAATGTCGTGCACCTAATCGAGAGCTTGCCGGAACTGGATTCTCGCGTGGATCGATCACGGGTTGGCATTTTCGGACACTCACAGGGTGGCGCGGGCGCCATCAACGCTGCGGCCCACACGGAGGTAGCAGCTGTGTATGCGGCGAGCCCGGCCTCCCACAAAGTGGCACAGTCCAATGACTGGGACTACACCACCGCGGATGTTGAGGCACCGTTGTTCTTGATGACGAGCGATGGCCGTTCAGACCGCTGGCTTGTCAGCCCGTGGTCAGACCTAGAGGAGAGCTTTCAATCAGCCGGTGGTCCGGCAATCATTGCCCGCCGCCTGGGCGCGGATCACAAGGACGTTTTAGAGTTCGGGGACGGCTATGCCACCGCGTGGTTCCGCTACATTCTTGCTGATGATCCTGATGCACGAGACGTGTTCGTTGGCGCTTCACCGGCGGGTGCCGGTGAGCTGGCGAGCAACGCGCTCTGGGACCGAGTGGCCACCCGTGGCTGGTAGTTCGCGGGGTCTTTCGCCATCCCATGCGGTGTACCGAACACGCAAAAAGCTACCTGTGCTCACACGCCTCTTTGCAGGAGGCGTGGTTCACAAAAATCGGCAGCCCTGATAAATTTCAAATGAAGTGTCAACCGGGCGGTGCCACGCCAGCCTGTACAAACAGAATCGAATGAGTTATGCAGACAAAGGCGAAAGGCCACGTCGAGGGCCTCTACATTGATGAGAACTTCGAGCGGCGCGCCGGAGCCGTCACGTTCGGGGAGAGCATTGAGGGCATAGTGCTTGGCGACGTCCCCGCAGCCGAGGCCGCCTGGCACGCCGGGGACCCGGATGCGTTGCTGTGGGTGCCCGGTTTCGTGGACCTGCACAACCATGGAGGCAATGGCGGGGGCTTCCCCAACGGCGACTATGAGCAGTGCCTGGCCGCCGCCCGCTTCCACCGCGCGCACGGCACCACGACGTTGCTGGCCAGCTTGGTCTCCGGCACACAAGAAGAGCTGTGTGCCCGGGCTGAGCTTTTGGCCCAGCTGGCTGAGGAGGGTGAAATCGCCGGCATCCACATGGAGGGCCCCTTCATCGCGGCGGCCAAATGCGGCGCACAGGACCCTTCGCGCATCGTGCCCGGTGACCCGGACTTCTTCCGAGCAGTCATCGCCGCGGCCCGCGGCCACCTGCGTTCGATTACCTTCGCGCCGGAGACGGAGAACGTCGACAAGCTGCTCGAAGTCTGCGCGGAGCATGGCATCATCGCCAGCCTGGGCCACACCGAGGCCGATTACGACACCACGCTGAGCGTTATCGCCAAGGCTAAGGAGCTCGGCGTCACCGTGACCGGCACGCACCTCTTCAACGCCATGCCACCTATCCACCACCGCGCGCCGGGCCCGGTCGCGGCTTTGCTTACCGCGGCGAAGGCGGGGGACGTGGCCGTCGAGCTCATCGCAGACGGCGTGCATCTTGTCGACGGCACCGTAGACATGGCCCACAGCCACCGAGCCTTCGCCATCACTGATGCCATGGCGGCCGCTGGAATGGCCGACGGTGACTATGAATTGGGCTCCCTTCCCGTCACGGTGAGCGGGGGAGTAGCGCGTGTGCCCAGCGGCGCCATCGCGGGTGGTACCTCCACCTTGGCCCAGCAATTCGTCAGTTTCGCCGCGCGCCATGGTCTGGGCGAGGCGGTGCGTTTTACCTCCACCACGGCCGCCGACGTGTTGGGGGAAACGAATCTAGGCCGAATCGCGGTTGGCGCTCGTGCCAATCTGGTGGGTCTCAATGCCCAGTTGGAACCAGTGCGCGTCATCGTCGACGGCGCGGACATCCCACTCTCTTAAACACACAGGAAGGCATCTCATGGAAATCCTCATCCGCTCCACGCCGGCCGAAGTGGCCGTGGAAGCCGCGAACATTTTCGCGCACTACGCCAACGCTGGGTCCACCCTGGGCCTCGCCACGGGATCGACCCCGGTGGCGATGTACAAGGAACTCATCGCCCGCTATGAGCGCGGCGAGGTCAGCTTCGCCGACAGCCGCGCATTCCTGCTCGATGAATACATCGGGCTGGAGCGCACCCACGAGCAGTCTTATTACTCCACCATTCGCCGCGAATTCACCAGCCACGTGGATTTCAACGACGACCTGGTGAAAAGCCCCGCTGGTGACGCGGACGACCCGGCAGCCGCCGCGGCCACCTATGACAAGGCCATCCGTGATGCTGGCGGCGTGGATATCCAACTGCTGGGCATCGGCGCCAACGGACACGTCGGCTTTAACGAGCCTTCCAGCTCCCTGACGTCGCGCACCCACGTCACTACTCTGCACCCGCAGACCGTGAACGATAACTCCCGATTCTTTGACACCGTGGACGAGGTGCCGCGCTTTGCCGTAACCCAAGGACTGGGAACGATCAGCGAGGCGCGTCGTCTGCTCTTGCTGGCTACCGGTAGCAATAAGGCCAATGCTGTGCGCAACATGGTGGAAGGCCCGCTGTCTGCGCACTGCCCGGCCTCAATCCTGCAGTTGCACCAGCACGCCACGGTGATTGTGGATGAATCCGCTGCTTCCCAGTTGGAGGACCGCGAGTACTACATTTTTGCCGACCAACATCGTCCGCACCGCCCACTCTTCTCCTAAAAACTCCATCTATTCCTTACTAATGTGAAAGGACTCCTCGCATGAAAGTCGATGTCATGGGGCCGCTGCAGCGGCTCGGAAAAGCCCTCATGGGCGCCGTGGCGGTGCTGCCCGTCGCGGCGATCCTCTGCGGTGTTGGTTACTGGATATCCAGCGCCGCCGGCCCGGATAACCTCGCCGCGCAGCTGCTCATCAGCTCCGGTGATGCGGTGCTGGCTAACCTGGGCTGGATCTTCGCCATCGCGATTTCCTTCGGTCTGGCCAAGGATTCCAACGGCGCCGCAGCACTATCTGGTTTCCTGGCCTTCGCCACGTTTATGAAACTGCTCGGCCCGGAGGCCGTGGCCGGCTACCGCGGCATCGAAGACCCCACCGCGTTGACCGGCGATGAGGCGCTGGAATGGGCCGCGGAAGGCTGGAATGCTGTGGGCGGCGGCAACGTCCTCTTCGGCATCCTCGCCGGCATCATGGCGGCCTGGGTATATAACCGTTTCCACGGCACCAAGCTGCCGGACTTTCTCGCCTTCTTCTCTGGCCGCCGATTGGTGCCGATCCTTACCGCGATCTTCGCCATGGTTGTCTCCGGGATCCTCTACTTTGTGTGGCCGTTCATCTACAACGCGCTGTTCAACTTCGGTACCTCCATCCAGGGCCTGGGCGCGGCGGGTGCCGGCATCTACGGCGTGGCCAACCGCCTGCTCATCCCGACTGGCCTGCACCACGCACTGAACTCCGTCTTCTGGTTCGACGTCATCGGTATCAACGACATCGGTAACTTCCAGGCCGGCCAGGCCACCATCGACGCCGCCGCGGCCGCGACCTCTGCCGCTGATTGCCCGGGTATTTGGGCCAACGGCCAGTGCACGGTCGAGGGCGTCGTGGGCCGCTACCAGGCGGGCTTCTTCCCGGTCATGATGTTCGGTCTGCCGGGTGCGGCACTCGCCATGTACCTGCGCGCGGATAAGAGCAAGCGCAAGGTCGTCGGCTCCCTCATGGCCGCCGGCGCTTTGGCTTCCTTCTTCACCGGAGTGACCGAGCCGCTGGAGTTCTCCTTCATGTTCGTCGCCCCGCTGCTCTACGTGGTGCACGCGCTACTGATGGGCCTGTCCGTCTTCATCGCCTCCGCCATGGAGTGGACCGCCGGCTTCGGTTTCTCCGCCGGTTTCGTGGATATGCTGCTCTCCTCCCAGAACCCGCTGGCCAACAAGTGGTACATGCTGCTGGTCATGGGCGTGGGCTTCTTCTTCCTCTACTTCGTCATCTTCTACTTCCTCATCGGCTGGCTGAACCTGAAGACGCCGGGCCGCGGCGAGGATGAGGCCGACGACGCGGCGGATTCCGTCAGCGGCGATGACAAGACCGCAGCCGATGCCGCGCGCATCATCGAAGGCCTCGGCGGCAAGGACAACATTGACTCCCTGGACTACTGCACCACGCGCCTGCGCGTGGGCGTCAAGGATCGCGCGCTTGTCGACGACTCCGTAATCAAGCGCGCCGCCGTCTCCGGCGTCATCCACCCCTCGGAGAAGAGCGTCCAGGTCATCGTGGGCCCGGCCGTGCAATTCATGTATGACGAGGTCAGTCACCAGCTGCGTCACGGTTCTCCGGCGCTGGCCACGGCGGGTGCTGCGAGCGCGGCTGGAGCTGCGGGTGTTGCAGCCAGTGTGCCGGCCAGCGCCGGCGTTAAGAGCGTCAACGGTGAGACGGACGTCGACGTACGCGCCCCGTTCGCGGGTGACGTCGTCGAGCTCTCCCAGGTCCCGGATGCGTCCTTTGCACAGGGCATGGTGGGCGAAGGCTTCGCCGTTATGCCTGAAACCGTCGATGCCTTCGACGTCTGCGCCCCGGTAGACGGCACCATCACCATGATCTTCAAGACACGCCACGCCTTCGGCATGAAGACCGCGGATGGCCTAGACCTGCTTATCCACATCGGCATCGACACGGTGGAGCTCAAGGGCGAAGGTTTCACGGCCCTGGCCAAGAAGGGCGATACCGTCACCGCCGGCACGCCGATCATCGCGGTGGAGGCGCAGAAGCTACGCGAGCGCGGCGTCAACCTCATCACCCCGGTGGTGTGCCCGACGGCCAAGCAAGTCGCTGGTGTCGACATTGCCCGCGAGGGTCATGTCCAACCGGGCGAGGTTGCGGCCACCGTCAAGCGCAGCAACTAACCTGATTCGGCCCATCTCAAGGGATGGGCCGGCGGGGCCAAATCCCAGATATAAAAACTGCCCGAGTTGCCAAAAACAACGTTGCTCCCTGCGGTGAGGAGCGAAGGTTTTGGCAACTCGGGCAGTTGTGGCTCGGAGGGCCCTATTTCAGCCGGGAAATCTGGAGTGAAGACGCCGGCTAGTCGGTATTGCTCAGCAGGCGCGGCACCACCTTGCCCGTGGCGTTGCGCGGCAGCTTGTCCAGGAAGTGGACGTCGCGCGGCACGGAGTGGTCGGCGAGGTTCTCGCGGACCCAGGTGCGGATGGCGTCGGCAGTCACGGTGTTGCCCAGGGCATCGCGCGTGGTTACTGCCCACACGGCGATGCGCTGGAAGGTGGTCTCATCCTCCACGCCGCCGGCGTGCACCTCCGCGATGCCCGGCATGGCCTCAAGAACCTCCGTCACCGACTGCGGGTGCACGTTTTCACCACCGACGATGATCATGTCATCGGCGCGGCCCACCACGTGCAAGTAGCCATCGGGGTCGATATAGCCCAAGTCACCGATGGAGATGAGGCCATCAACCTTGTTGAGCGGAATCTTCGGGTTGGTATAGCCAATGAGCGCGGTGGAGTTGGTCAGATAGATTTCGCCGACCTCGCCGCGCGGGACTTCTTTGCCATCCTCATCGAGGATGCGCAGCTTCGTGCCAGAGGCAATCTTGCCGCCGATGGTTGGGTCCTTAGCCACCTCTTCCATGGTGGCCGTCGATGCCAGCGCCAGCTCCGTGGAACCATAGACGTTGCAGAGAATCGGGCCGAAGCGCTCGTGGGTTTCTTTGACAATCTCCGGGGTCAGCGCATGTCCTGCAGAAGCAATGAACTTCAGGCTTGAGGTGTCATAGGCCGAATCTGGGTCGGCCTGCACCATCTGGCGGAAGAAAACGGGGGAGGAGAGCAGGCCATCAAGTTGGTAGCGCTGGATGTCATCGAGCGCGGCCGCCGGGTCAAAGACGCGGCGGGTGACAATGGTGTTGCGCAGGCCCAGCGCGATGTTGAGGCAGGCCCAGCCCCACGTGTGGAAGATGGAGGCGGTCATTTGCACCTTCTGGTCCCCACGCCACGGCACCGCATCCACGATGGAGGCAACCACCACGGGCAGCGTGGGCTCTGGGCGCATGATTCCCTTGGGGATGCCGGTGGTTCCGGAGGACATGAGCACGATATGTCCGTGCTTGGGCCAGGTGGGAAGCTTCTGCTTCTCGACGTCCCGCGGGTTCACCACGATTTGGTGCAGCGTCGGGGCCTCGGCCAGCTCAGCCGGGATCTCCTCGCCGGAATCATGACCAATCACGACCTGCAGTCCAGCAACGGGGCTGGGGCTAGCGCTGTCTGCGGGGGCAAGGCGGTCAACGAATTCATCGTCGATAACGAGCACGTTGATGCGGTTTTCCTCAATGCATCCGGCGAGCTGCTCAGGGGAGGAGCCAACGTTGAGTAGGAAGATGTGCGCTCCGGCATAACCTTTGGCGGCCAGCGGGGTGATAATGCCCCGCCCATTGCGAGCCATGACGCCGAGACGGATCTCGTCGAGGCCCAGGGAGAGCAACCAGCGCGCGAAGGTCTGGGATTGTTCGCGCAGCTGGCGGTAGGTGAGGGCCCCGTCGTCGTCGATAAGCGCTAGGCGTTCTGGGCAGGTCAGGTATGCCTGCTCCACCTCGCGGGCGGTGGTGAAGCGGTAGCGGGCGAGAACCGGCGCGGTGGAGAGTACTGCCCGTGGGCCGCCAGCGGGGCTAATAAGGCCGGCGCGAAAGAGGGCGGGGACAAAACGCGCGAGAGCGGCGGCATGGAAGGTGAGATCAGAAAGCTTCATAGAGTTCTCATCGTAGGGAAGAGGTAGAAGGTTACGGGGGAGGCGGCTAACGCGCCTGTTTTTAAAACGACAAATTGTTACAGTTGTTGCTATTGTTACACAAGATTAACTGCTAGCTTAGTTTAATATGGTTTCGGTTAAGAACATACCCTTTTCTTGAAAGGACATCAGTCACGTGAAGTTTACTCAGCGCATCACTGCCCTCTGCGCCTCCCTCCTCGTGGCAGTAGGCCTGTCCCAGGCTCCGCAGGCCGCCGCCGGCGAGCGAAACCTCGTCGCCTTTGGCGATTCCGTTTTGGCGGATCCGCAGCTGGATGTTTACCTCTCCTCGCGCCTCGGCTCCTCGAACCGCAATCCGAGCCTCGACTGCCCCTCTGGCAATAACTACGCCAAGCGCGTCGCGTCCAAGCTGGGCATGCCGGTGGCGGATTTCTCCTGCTCCGGTGCGGTCTCGATGTCCCAGGGTCCGCAGATGAACGCGCAGGTTGATGATGCCATCCGCCGCGGTGCGCTCAGCCCGGACACCCAGCGCGTACTCTATGCGGGCGGCTTTAACGACACGTATAACAATGCCCAGCTTTCCGACGCCGACATGCGCGCCCGCTTTGTTGGCGCAAATGCGCCGATTATCAACAAGATTCGTGCAGCGGCCCCCAATGCCCGCATTCAGATCGTGGGTTATCCGACCATCGGCTCCGGTGACCGCTACTGCCTCCTCCACTTTGGCCCGAAGCCAGCCGATGCTACGGCCCTGCCGATGGTGCAGCGTTATGAAAACGTCACGCAGTGGATGCAGGTGGACCTAGCGCACGCGACCGGCACCGAATTTGTGGATATGAAGCCGATGACCTGGGATCGCGGTATGTGTGCCGATGCCGATAAGCGGCTGTGGGCGGGTCTGGTGGACTTCTCTGCCGGCCCGGGCAACCTACCGCTGCATATTAATGCTCGCGGTCACGAGTTTGTGGCCAACCACCTCGCAAGCTTCTAGAAACGCGTTCTTATGACTTTAAGGCCTGGGCAACGTTGCCCGGGCCTTTCGCGTACCCTCGCGGACATGACTGTTAATGAAAACCTAAATGAAAATAACTCCCAGCAAGGCTCGGAGGTTGTCCGCGGCGTGATTGCGCGCGCGAAGGGCGAGCCCGTCGAGACCGTGAACATTGTTGTACCCGCTCCGGGCGAGCACGACGTCGTGGTCAAGATTCAGGCCTGCGGCGTGTGCCACACCGACCTGGCCTACCGCGATGGCGATATCGAGGATGCCTTCCCGTTCTTGCTTGGGCACGAGGCGGCGGGCGTCGTGGAGCGCGTGGGCGATGCTGTTACCCACGTCGAGGTCGGTGACTTCGTAGTCCTGAACTGGCGTGCGGTGTGCGGCGAGTGCCGCGCCTGCAAGAAGGGCGAGCCGAAGTACTGCTTCAACACCCACAATGCCTCCGCTCGCATGACGCTTGCCGAGGGCGACGCCGACGCCGGCACTGAGCTCACCCCGGCGCTCGGCATCGGCTCCTTTGCCGAGAAGACCCTGGTTCATGAAGGTCAGTGCACCAAGGTCAATCCGGAGGCAGACCCGGCCGCCGCGGGCCTGTTGGGCTGTGGCGTGATGGCAGGCTTGGGTGCTGCGGTCAACACCGGTGACGTCAAGCGCGGCGAGTCCGTCGCGGTCTTCGGCTGCGGTGGTGTCGGCATGGCAGCCATCGCCGGCGCGGTGCTGGCGGGTGCCTCGAAGGTCATCGCCGTGGACCTGGATCCGGACAAGCTGGAGCTGGCCAAGCAGTTCGGTGCGACCCACACCATCGCGGCGAAGGACAAGTCCGAGGACGAGGTCATCGAGGCAGTCCGTGAGCTCACCGATAGCTTCGGTACCGACGTGGCTATCGATGCCGTGGGCATCCCAGCCACCACCCGCCAGGCCTTCTACTCCCGCGACCTGGCCGGCCGCATGGTCATGGTGGGCGTTCCGAACCTCACCAGCCGCTTCGACGTCCCAGCCATCGACTTCTTCGGCCGCGGCGGTTCCCTCAAGTCCTCCTGGTACGGCGACTGCCTGCCGGAGCGTGACTTCCCCATGTACGTTGACCTCTCCCTGCAGGGCCGCTTCCCGCTGCAGGACTTCGTCACCGAGCGTGTTGGCCTCGACGACGTGGAGGAGGCCTTCGCTACCATGAAGGCTGGCAAGGTACTTCGATCCGTAGTGGAGCTGTAAATGATTATCGAACAGTTTGTAACCTCAGGAAAGTTCCGCCTGGATGGCGGTGAGTGGGACGTGGACAATAACGTCTACATCCTGGCCGCAGGCGGCGCGTCAAGCGACGCCGAGTGCTACATCGTCGATCCTTCCCACGACGCCGAGCGCGTCATCGACGAGGTAGGAAAGCGCACCGTCAAGGGCGTTATCCTCACCCACGCGCACAACGACCACTGCGAGCTCGCCCCCCAGGTGGCTGAGCACTTCGGTGTGTCCGTGTACCTGCACCCGGATGACCGTCCCCTGTGGGAGGAAACCCACGAGGATGCGACCTTCGTGCCGCTGGAGGATAACCAGCTATTCACCGTGGGCGATAGTGACTTCGTGGTCTTCCACACGCCTGGTCACTCGCCAGGGTGCGTGGTGCTCTACATCGCGGACGAAGCCACGCTTCTGTCGGGAGATACCCTCTTCAACGGCGGGCCCGGTGCCACCGGCCGCAAGTACTCCGACTTCGACGTCATCATCGAGTCCCTGCGCAACCGAGTGCTGAACCTTCCGCCGGAGACCCGCGTCCTGCCGGGGCACGGCGACGAGACCACCATTGGTGCTGAGGCTGCGCGTATCGACGAATACATCGCACGCGGCTACTAGGCCGGGGTGCGGGCAGCCTTGATGCCTGCCACCACCGTGGCGGCAAGTGAGAGCCCGAACCATACCCACGCGTCCGCTACGCCCGCGCTGAAAGCGCGGGCTTTTTCTTGCACCGCGAACTGCGCATCCGTGCTCAAGACTGCGGGCAAGGTTGCGGTGCCATAGCTGGCAATGAATAGCGCGCCGATGAGCACGAAAAACGCGCCCGACACAATGGACAAGGTGTTCGTGCGCACGGGGCCGAGGACCACCTCGCGTCCGCGCAGCCAGGACCACGAGCCCACATTGAGGCGCTCCCACAGCGCCGCCAGAACAAAGAGCGGTGCGGCCATGCCAGCGGCATACGCCACCATGATGATCCCGCCGTAGAGCGCGCTGCCGGACGCAGCAGCCGTGGTGAGCACAGCGCCTAAGAGTGGGCCCGCGCAAAAGCCCGCAAAGCCATAGACCGCGCCGAGCAGAAACACCTTTCCCCTCGCCTTACCGGACAGGGTATCCATGCCGGGGATGCGGAAACCACCGCCCAAGGCGGTAAAGATCCCCAGCGCGATGATGATCCAGCCCGCCACCGTGATGACCTGGCCGCGGTATTGCGCGAGGATTGCAGCCAGACCCATGCCGATGGGAACGAGCGTGGTACACAGGCCTAAGAAAAAGACCAGGGTTTTCAGCAGCAGCTGGCGCTGCGATTCAAAAGCATAGGCAAAGAAGGCTGGCACCAACAGCGCTGAGCAGGGGCTGATCAAAGTCAGCACACCGGCGATGACGGCGCCAAAAACTCCGATACTCATACGCTCACCCCCACTGCATAGCCTCCTAAGAACGCGGTCAGAACCACGAGCGCGATGAAGATCCACACGATGAGTGGCGGCTTATCCATTGGCCGCCTTGCCTAGCTGTTCCCGGATGGTCTGCTCAAAGACTTCCGGTGGCTGCGCGCCACCAATGAACTGATCCCCCACCACGAAGGCCGGGGTGCCCGTAATACCAATCTGGGAGGCATAGCTGGTGGCCTTCTCGATGACCTCGGTGTAGGTATCATCCGTGGCCTGCTGGCGGAACTTATCCAAGTCCGCAACGCCGGCCTTCTCGGCGAACTTCATGAAGTCCTCGATGCCGAATTCTGGGTGGCCATTGATGTCCTTGCTAGCGGTGTAGAGCTCGTGCTTGAACTCCTGGAACTTGCCCTGTGCCGCCGCCGCGCGCCCGGCCTTGGCAGCATCGACGGCGGCAGGACCGTTAACGGGGAAGTCATTCCACTCGATGCGCACCAGGCCCTTCTCCACGTACTTCTTGAGGAGGTCTGGCTCAGTGACGTTGGCGTGGCGGGAGCAGAACGGGCACTCGAAATCAGAGAACTCCGAAATCACCACGGGGGCATCCACTGCGCCCACGGCGAAAGGATCGTTCTCCTTCTTGCGGTGAACCACCGTGATATCGCCGCTCTTGGTGTCACCGCCGGGGCCGAATACCATCGGGTCCCCCTTCCCGTCGGAGAATTTCGTGCCGGGCGTGGCCTTGTCAGCATCCTTCGCCAGGTCTTGGGTTGGCGCCGCGCTCGTCGAAGTCTCCTGCGCCGCTTGAGTCCCGGCATCGCCGGAAGAATTGCGCTCTGCCAGCAGGAAGCCGATGATGATAGCCAGAACTACAACGAGCACCAACAGGCCCCACGCCACGGGGCTGATGGTGGATAGCGCTGATTTCTTGGGATTGCTGGTGGGGCGGGAGGATGAAGTAGGCATGCGATTACCTTAACGCGTCTAGGCCCGTTTGGGTGATGGTGGCCTCTGATGCTGCGTGGGGACGCTTTGGCAAGTACGGATCGATCAAATTAGGTCCCAGATCCCGTGGGCGATTTTCGGTCCTTATTTGATCGAAATGCACCTCGGTCTCAGCTCTCTTGGGCAGCGGCCAGGAGATAGCGGCCATAGCCGGACTTCAGGAGGGGCTCGGCCAGCTCGGTGAGTGCGGCGGCATCGATGAAGCCCTCCTCGAAGGCGGCAACCTCCGGTGAGCCGATGACGGTGCCGGTGCGTTTTTGCATCACCTCCACGTAGGCCGAGGCCTCACTCATGGAGTCCACCGTGCCGGTGTCCAGCCAGACATCACCGCGCTGCAAGCGTTTGACGCGCAGCTGCCCGCGGCGCAGGTATTCCTCGTTGACGGTGGTGATTTCTAACTCCCCGCGTGCGCTGGGCGTAATGGACTTGGCAATCTCCACCACGGAATTGTCATAGAAATACAAGCCCACCACGGCGTGGTTGGATTTGGGCGCGGCGGGCTTTTCCTCGATGGACAGGGCTTGGCCAGACTCATCAAACTCGACAACACCATAGCGCTGCGGATCGGAGACCTCGTAGGCAAAGATGATGCCGCCGCCCGGGTGGCTGCACTCATTCAGCGCCGTGGAGAAGCCGTGGCCGTCAAAGATGTTGTCACCCAAAACGAGGGCCACGTCATCCTCGGCGATGAAGTCCTCCGCAATGAGGAAGGCCTGGGCCAAACCTTCGGGCCGGGGTTGGACCGCGTAGTGCAGCATGAGGCCTAGTTGGGAGCCGTCGCCAAGCAGGCGTTGGAAGGCGGCCTGGTCTTCTGGGGTGGTGATGATGAGGATCTCGCGTATGCCGGCCTGGATCAGGGTGGTCAGAGGGTAGTAGACCATCGGCTTGTCATAGATGGGCATGAGCTGCTTCGAGATGCCCTTGGTGATGGGGTAGAGGCGGGTCCCAGAACCGCCTGCGAGAATGATGCCCTTCATGGGCTTCAAGCTTAACGGAGGGGTCCCGCGCCGGGCTGCGGCGGCGCGGGCTGGCGAACATAACACTCAACTTCCCACTCAACATAACACCTGGGAAGCTAAGTGTTATGTTAAGTGTTATGCCGGGTAAAAGCCCAGGTAAAGCGCCAAAGCGGCCCGCCAATTCATCGGCTTAAAGCCGGTGGCTTCAATCTTGGACAGGTCGAAGGTGGACTCCTGCGGGCGGGGAGCTTCGGGCCCGGCGATCTCGCGGTACTGCTCGGTGCTGACCGGCGTGACACTGGCGGGATCTTGGCCCACGCCGGTGAAGACGGCCATGGCGATTTCATCGCGTCCCACCGCATCACCGGAATTGGAGATGTTGTACACGCCGTACTCGGCTTCGGTCTTGAGCAAGTGGATGATGCCCTCGGCCAGGTCCTCGGCGAAAGTGGGGCGCCCGCGCTGATCATGGATGACGGAGGGCTTGAACCCCTTAGCCGCCAGCGAGCGCATCGTGGCCATGAAGTTGGCTCCATCGCCGAAGACCCAGGAGGTACGGATGACATAGTGGCGCGGCGCGGTTTGCGCGGCGGTATCGCCCGCGGCTTTCGATGCCCCATAGGCCGACAGCGGGGAAGGCATTTCATCCTCGGAGTGGACCTCGTTAGAGCCATCGAAGATGTAATCACTGGAGACGTGCACCAAGGTCAGGTTATTCTCCGCCGCAATGCGCGCGAGCTTCGCCGGGGCGGAAGCGTTGACCGTCCAGGCCGCGGCGCGATCGTCCTCCGCACCGTTGACATCGTTATAAGCCGCGCAGTTGATGATGGCGGAATACTGCTTCCACGGGCGGGCAGGCGGGTTGGTGATATCGAAATCCTCGTGCCCACAGAACTCCACCGCGCCCAGACCAGCGGTGGGCAGGAATTTCTTTAAAGCGCGGCCCAGCTGCCCGTTGGCGCCGGTGACCAGGATGCGGCGCGGGGGCATGGGGGAGACGTCGGCAAGCGCGGGGTGTGCCTTGTCTTTGTCGGAGATCTCCGTCGGCTCCAGCGGCCAGTCCACCATGTTGAGGTTGACGCAGGTGTAGTCCGCATCCGGGGACCAGTGGTCATTGACCAGGTAGGAGTAGGCGCAGGCCTCCAGCGCCTGGAAACCGTTGGCCACGCCGCGCGGCACGAAGACCGCCACGTCTTCGCGCAGCTCGTGGGTCACCAGCTGCCCGAAGGTGGCAGAGCCCTCGCGCAGATCGCACCACGCACCGAAGGCCCGGCCGGAAGCCACGGAGACGAGCTTGTCCCAGGGCTCCGCGTGCAGCCCGCGCGTAACCCCCTTCTCCGCATTGAAGGAGACATTATTCTGCACCGGTTGGAAGTCCGGCAAACCTGCCGCCACCATCTTCTCACGCTGCCAGTTCTCCTTGAACCAGCCGCGGTTATCCCCGTGGACGTCGAGCTCCACAATGAGCAGGCCCTCAATGGCCGTTGACTGCACCTTCATGGAAATTTACTGTCCTTGCTTCGCGTAGTTGGCTTCGACTTCTTCCTTGCCTGGGCGCCACCAGTCCTCGTGGGCGCGGTACCACTCAATGGTGGCAGCCAAGCCCTCGCGCAGATCCGTGTAGCGCGGGCTCCAGCCCAGCTCGCGGCGCAGTTTGCTGGCATCCATGGCGTAGCGCTGATCATGGCCCGGGCGGTCCGCCACGTGGATGTAGTTCGCGCGGCCGTCGTCAGTAGCACCCATCAGCTCACAGATCATCTCGATGACCTGGCGGTTATTCGTATCCTCCTGGTCGGCACCGATGTTATAGGTCTCACCGATGCGCCCGCGGTCCAGGATGGCAAGCACCGCCTCGTTGTGATCATCCACGTGAATCCAATCCCGCACCTGCTCGCCCGTGCCATAAAGCTTGGCGGGCTGGCCCAGAAGCAGGTTGGTGATTTGCCGCGGAATGAACTTCTCAATGTGCTGGTAAGGTCCGTAATTATTGGAGCAATTCGAAATGGTTGCCCGCAGCCCAAAACTGCGCACCCACGCGCGCACCAGGTGATCCGAACCGGCCTTCGTGGCCGAATAGGGCGAAGAGGGGTTATAGGGAGTCTCCTCCGTGAAGTAGGTATCGGCGCCAATCTCCAAGTCACCAAAAACCTCATCGGTGGAAACGTGATGGAAGCGCACATCGTGGCGGCGGCAGGCCTCCAACAGCACGAAGGTTCCCATGACGTTGGTGTGGAGGAAGGGCGAAGGAGCCCGCAGCGAATTATCATTGTGGGATTCCGCGGCGAAGTGCACCACGGCATCCGTCTGGGCCACGAGCTTGTCGACGACCCCCTCATCCGCCACGTCCCCCACCACCAGGGTGGCGTCCACGCCGTCAAGGTTGGCGCGGTTGCCCGCGTAGGTGAGCTTGTCCAAGACGGTGATGTCTACGTCGGGCCGTTGCTGGGCTACGAGCCTCACGAAGTTTGCACCAATAAAGCCGGCACCGCCGGTAACAAGCATCCTGCGCATGGTGAACAAGTCTAGACCGGGAACTTGGGCAGCGCGGTGTGGTTGAGCCACTCGTCCAACAAAGCATCGACCGCAGCAGGATCTGCCGCTTCCTTCTTCACACGGCTGATGAGATCCTCCGGGGTGACCACGGAGTGCTGGGATGCGGTGAGGTAATCCCGGACCGTGCGGAAGAAGACCTCATCGCCCACGAGGCGGCGAAGTGCGTGAACAGTCAGCGCGCCGCGCTTGTAGACGCGGTCATCGAACATGTCGCGCGTGCCCGGATCACCGAGCACGATGTCCTGCTTCTTGCGTGCGAGCACTTGATAGTGCGAACGCGCCGATTCATGCACCGGACGGCCATGCGCGTGCTCGAACCACAGCCACTCGCAGTAGCAGGCAAAACCTTCGTTGAGCCAGATATCCTTCCACTCACTAAGGCCCACGGAGTTGCCGAACCACTGGTGGGACAGCTCGTGGGCGATGAGTCGCTCAAAGAGGTGGTCGCCCTTGACGTGGTTGGATCCGAAAATGGACAGGCCTTGGGCCTCCAGCGGGATCTCCAGCTCATCATCGGTGATGACCACTTGGTAGTCGGGGAAAGGGTAGTGGCCGAAGAGCGAGGAATAGAAGTCCAGCATTTCCTGCTGTTGGGCGAACTCTTCGAGGACTACCTGCTTCAGGCGAGCCGGCGCCCAAGCGCGGACGTCTCGGCCCAGGTCAATCTCTGAGTATTCGCCGATCTGCACCGTGGCGAGGTACGTGGCCATAGGGTGCTTGACGCGGTAGTGCCAGCGCGTCATGGAACCGCCTGCGCTGCGGCGGGAGACCAGCTTGCCGTTGGAAATCACCACGAAAGGATCGTCAGCGGTGATGCGAATATCGTAGGTGGCCTTTTCCGACGGGGTGTCATCGCAGGGGAACCAGCTGGGTGCACCGTTGGGTTGGCTGGCCACCAGGGAGCCGGAATCTGTTTCCTCCCAGCCGATTTCACCCCACGGAGTGCGCAGTGGCCGCGGCGAGCCGCCATAGCGAATGTGCAGCTCAAACTCTTGGTTCTCCACGATGGTGTCGGCAAAGGTCAGCCGCAGTTTGCCGGCGGACAGGCGAAACTTGGCCACGCGGGGTGCGTGTTTCGCCGTGATGCGGCGAGCCACCATGGCGCCGCCGAGGTCAAGCGTGAGTTTGTCAAAGTCCTCCAGCGCGCGAATGTGGAGGATGGCTTCGCCCTGCAGCATGTTGGGTTCCACGCGGTAGGTCAGGTCCAAGTCATAGTGGGTGACCTCGAAGCCGAGGTTGAAATCCACCCTCGTGTAGCTATCCCGAGTAAGTGCAGCGCGGTCGCGAGCGGCGGAGATATGCGAAAGGGCGGTAGAAAGCAGCTTCATAATGCCGCTATCCTACCGCCCTGTCTGGGTTATCCGAAGCCAGGGGAGCGAGCACGCCGCGCCAGACCGTGGGGCGACACGCTCCGCTCACTTTTTAGGAGTTGAAAGCTTCCTCAAAGGTGGGCCAGGACTTCACCAGGTCCTCGCGCCAGCCCGGCCAGGAGTGCGTGCCCACGTTGCGGAAGTTGTAGGTGGCTGGAATGTTCTGCTTATCCAGCTTGGCCTTGAGCATGTGGGTGCAGTGGTTGACCGCGGCCTCGATGATGCCGCCCTCAACCTGCAGCTGTGCCGAACCCGCGTAGGCGGCCAGCGGGCTGTAGCCCTTGTTCATGTAGTAGGACGGGGTATCCTGCTCACCCGCGAGGCCCGATGCGGAGGAAATGTACAGCTTGGTGCCGCGCAGTTTCTCGGAGTTCATCAGGGCATCGTTGTAGCGGTTGTATTCAGAGCCCATCGGGCCCCACATCTGTTCCGGTTCTCCGCCGCCGCGGTTCACGGTGACGCGCAGGAACTGGTACTCCGTGGGGTAGGCGGTTGCGGCGCAGCCGGCGAAGGAACCAACTGCGTCATAGAAACCCTGGTTGTGCTGCGCCAGCAGCAGGGAAGACGTTGCGGACATGGACATGCCGGCAATGGCGCGCTTGTTGCTTGCGTTCAGGCGTGACTCCAGCGGGCCAGGCAGCTCCTTGGTCAGGAAGGTTTCCCACTTCTGTGGGCCCTTGAGGTACTTGCCGTTGGGCTCCTCCAGCCAGTCGGTGTAGTAGGAGAAGGCGCCTGCCTGTGGAACGACAACGTTGACGTCCTTGTCCGCGTAGAAGTCCACGGCATCGGACATGTACAGCCAATCGGAGTCCTGCTCCGCGGAACCGGCGCCGTTGAGCAGGTACAAGGTCGGGCGGTCCGGGTTCTTAGCAGGGATAACAGCCAGCGGAATCGCGCGGCCATTCATGGCCGGAGATGTAGCCTCCAGCTTGAGAACGCGGGCGTCATCTTTGAAGTGCTCGTACCACTTCTGGCTCTGCACCTCCGGGGTGACGTTCAAGTCCGAGATGGTGGACAGCGGCGTGTCACCCGCAACCTGCTGCGGGGTGATGGTGGCCGCACCCGCAACGGGGCTGATAAGCGCGGCAGCGCAGAGCGCGCCGGCGGCGAGGAGAGAGCTAAGACGCTTCATTACGTTCCTTATTTAACAATCAATATGGCGAGTTGAGCTTACTGTTCGATGGCCTCAGGGGCTACTGGCCGGGAGTCGGCCGGGGTCTTGGGATCGTTCTCGGCCTCTTCCATATTCTGCTTATCGGCATCCTCAGCTTTGGCGTTAGCGTCCGTGTTCACCGCGCTTTCCGGCGCCCGCGTGGAGACCGGCTCCACCGGCAGACCAAAGGCACGAGCGAAGGTGGGCCAGGAGGAGTTGATGTCATCGAACCAGCCCGGCCAGGAGTGGGTACCGGTATTGCGCAGGTTGAAATCCGCTTTGACACCTTCGCGCTGCAGTTTTGCCTGCAGGTCGTGGGTGCACGCATTCATCGCTGCCTCGATGACGCCGCCTTCCACCACCAGGGTGGAGGAGGACTTCAAGGCTCCGGCCAGGCCTTGCTTTTCAATCCTGGACGAACCCAAATCGTTCATTCCGGCAAACCCCGAGTTAGCGGAGACGTAGACCTGGGAATTACCCATGTTGTTCTTTGTGGCGTTGATGAGTCCATCGTTGTAGCGGTTGTAGTCACCGCCCATCGGTCCCCACATCTGCTCGGTGCTTCCACCGCCACGATTCACGGTCAGCTGCGTGTAGAAGTTCGGCAGTGGAGTCGAGGTGGCCGCACAGCCAGAGAAGGACCCGATAGCGTCATAGAAGTTGGGGTTGTGCTGGGCCAAGACGAGCGATGAGGTAGCAGACATGGACATGCCTGCGATGCCGCGCTTGCCGTTGGCGTTGATGTGCTTCTCCAGCGGTCCCGGTAGCTCCTTGGTGAGGAAGGTCTCCCACTTCTGCGGGCCCTTGAGGTAGCTGCGGTCCGGGCTGGTAACCCAGTCGGTGTAGTAGGAGAATGCGCCTGCCTGCGGGATGACGACGTTGACGTTTCGGTCACCGTAGTAGTCATCGAGTTCTTGGGTGCCCTCCTTGTTGGGATCCAAGTCTTCGCGCGTGGTGGCTATCAGCCAGTCCATGCCCTGCTCGGCACCGCCAGCACCGTTGAGTAGATAAAGGGTGGGGCGGGAAGAATCAAAGGTGCCGTCTGGGGTAATTACTGCAAGAGGGACGGTGCGGTCCATCGCTGGTGCGGTGGCATTGAGGGCCTTGACGCTCTGACGGTAGTCCGGGTATTTCAGGACGTAGCCCATCCACTGCTTGCTGTCCGGGATCTCATTGACGTCAACGTCCTTAAAAGTGACGTTCTTACCAATGGCGTCTTCATATTCTTGGCGGGAGGGCGACGGGTTTCCGGCGGAGTCCTTGGGCAGGTACTTTTCAATCTCCCCGTAGATGTCGAGCTCGGAAATGGTGGACGGTGTGGCATCACCGCGGATTTGTTCCGGGGTGACCTCGGATGCGCCCGCGGTAGGGGATGCTACGGCGCCAAGTGCTAGGGCAGTGGCTGCCGCAAGCGTCGTGAGAGAGCGCGCAATCTTCATAGAATCTCGCTTTCTAAGTGATGAGCGGAAATGTAGGGGCAAGTGTAAAAGATGCTCCGGACACGCCACCCATGAGATGGGCAATAGTGCTGGTAGATGGGAATTTCAGCACCCCAAGATAAGGGTAACGTGTTTAAACATACCAAGATATTAAAGTTAATGGTGGTATTGAAGTGGAAACCGTGTCATAATCTTTCCGTGCGTTAACGTGGGCTATGTAACGCAACGGCCGGCCCATTCGTTAGTCGAACCAGATGCGGAGACCGTTACTGCGGCGGCCGTCCTGCAAGGCAGAAGGTGGCAGTGCCGCATAGTGACATCGCACGAGGCCGTGAAGGCTGCTTGAAGACCAACAGAAAGAAGAAGAATGAACCTCTTTGACACCATCCTCGTTTCCATCAACCAGGTGCTGGGCCAGTTCGCTCACTCCGGCTCCTCTACTTCCTCCAAGATCGCCCTGGATTGGGGTCTTTACTAAACAGCTGCGGGGCGTGCGGCCCCACGTTTCTCTCCCCCTAATCGCCCCCTCGGGTGGTTGGGGGTTATTTTGTGCGTTGTGTGCCCTCTACGCATCAGTGCACTGTGGCTTGCGTATCAGGAATGTTATGGACTGATACGAGAGCACAGCATGGGGGTGGTGGGACAGCGGGCACAAAGTTACGTATCCTATAGGGCGTGACTAATGAACATTTTGACGTTGTAGTACTCGGCGCGGGCCCCGGCGGCTACGTGTCCGCCATCCGCGCTGCCCAGCTGGGCAAGAAGGTTGCCGTTATTGAGAAGCAGTACTGGGGCGGTGTTTGCCTCAACGTGGGCTGCATCCCGTCCAAGGCTCTTCTTAAGAACGCTGAAGTTGCACACACCTTCAACCATGAGGCGAAGGCCTTTGGTATTTCCGGCGATGTTTCCTTCGACTTCGGTGTTGCGCACAAGCGCTCCCGCAAGGTCTCGGAGGGCATCGTCAAGGGCGTGCACTACCTGATGAAGAAGAACAGGATTACGGAGATCAATGGCCTCGGCTCCTTCAAGGACGCCAAGACCATCGAGATTACCGAGGGCGATGACAAGGGTAAGACCGTTACCTTTGACAACTGCATTATCGCCACCGGCTCCGTCGTCCGTTCCCTTCCGGGCGTGGAAATCGGCGGCAACATCGTGTCCTTCGAGGAGCAGATCCTCAGCGATGAGGCCCCGGATTCCATGGTCATCGTTGGCGCAGGCGCCATCGGTATGGAGTTTGCGTACGTTCTGGCCAACTATGGCGTAGACGTGACCATCGTGGAGTTCATGGACCGCGTCCTTCCGAACGAGGACAAGGATGTATCCAAGGCTATCGCCAAGGAATACAAGAAGCTTGGTGTGAAGCTCCTGACTGGTTACAAGACCACCGCCATCACGGATAACGGTGACAATGTCACCGTTGAGGTCGAGTCCAAGGACGGCTCCAAGACCGATACGCTGACCGTGGATCGCTGCATGGTCTCCATCGGCTTCGCCCCGCGCACCGAGGGCTACGGCCTGGAGAACACCGGTGTCGAGCTCACTGAGCGCGGCGCCATCGCTATTGATGACTACATGCGCACCAACGTTGAGGGCATTTACGCCATTGGTGACGTCACCGCGAAGCTGCAGCTCGCTCACGTGGCTGAGGCGCAGGGCGTTGTGGCTGCTGAGGTCATCGCCGGCGCTGAGACCCAGCTGCTGGGTGACTACATGAACATGCCGCGCGCCACCTTCTGCAACCCGCAGGTGGCCTCCTTCGGCTACACCGAGGAGCAGGCTCGTGAGAAGTTCGCTGACCGCGACATCAAGGTTGCTACCTTCCCGTTCTCCGCTAACGGTAAGGCAGCTGGTCTGAATGAGACCGCGGGCTTCGTCAAGCTCATCGCCGACGGCGAGTTTGGTGAGCTCATTGGTGGTCACATGGTGGGCTCGAACGTGTCCGAGCTGCTGCCGGAGCTGACCCTGGCGCAGCGCTTCGATCTCACTGCAGAGGAGATCGGACGCAACGTTCACACTCACCCGACGCTGTCTGAGGCTATGAAGGAAGCAGCCGAGGGCATCGGCGGCCACATGATTAACCTCTAAGAACTAAAACAAGAACACTCCCCCTCATCCCATCGACGTGAATCGGTGGCGGTGAGGGGGAGTGTTGGTTTTAGCGCCGAAGCGCGACTGGCCTTAGCCGAAGAGCTTGGAAGACAGTGCGAACGGTGCGTTGACGATCGTCAGCACGAGCTTCTGGATCTGGCCAAGGAAGTTCTCGCCAAAGCTGGACATAATAATAATCCTTTCTGTTGGTGATTATCGGTCGCTGACCATGATAGAACAACCGAGTCGGGAAAATCCATCAGATTTGGCAATGAAAACCATGGGGTGGGGCTTGTAGGACAATGTATAGCGCCGAGGGTTTGGGTCATAATTCCAGCTCATCGCACTAAGTAGGCCCCTTTCTTGCTTCAGTATCTTTCTTCGGAGGCTTTCGCTCGATGGAGAGTGCTCCCCAGCTTTTAAGATTCATCTGCGTTAACGGCGTAAAGATGGATGATTTAAAACCTGCGCGATTACGCCGTTAACTAGCTTTAGTTAATAGGGTGCCACTGCAGAGCGGTGGGCGTCGACGACAAGCTGTTCGTTAATGGCGGGAAATGCCCGCTGGGAGCAATTCTGGCGCGGGCAGGTGCGGCAGCCGGCGCCAATGGGAGTGGCGGCGGAAAGGGCATTGAGGTCTAGCCCCTGGGCGTACACGGTGCGATTAGCATGGCGTGCCTCGCAGCCCAGACCGATGGAAAAGAGCTTGTTCGTATCCCCAAAACGGCCTTGTGGGTAGCTCACCGTTCGTGAGATCCATAGGTAATTGCGCCCATCTGGCATCTGCGCCAACTGGCGGGAAATGGTGTTGGGGTGTGAGAAGGACTCGTACACATTCCATAGGGGGCAGGTGCCGCCGGAGTTGGAGAAGTGCACGCCGGTGGCGGATTGGCGTTTGGACATGTTGCCGGCGCGGTCAACGCGCACGAAGGTAAAGGGGATGCCGCGCTTGTTGGGGCGCTGCAGCGTGGAGAGGCGGGAGGCAATCGTCTCGTAGCCCACTCCGAAGACATTGCAGAGGTATTCCACGTCGTACCCCGACTGTTCGGCTTCGCTATGGATGAGGCCATACGGGAGGAGCGTGGCCGCAGCGTAATAATTGGCGATACCCCGCTTGGCCAAGTTGATGGAGGCCTCTGAAGTAAACGGTTCTTCCTCCACGAGCTCGTCGAAAAGCGCGCCCGCTTCGAGGAAGCCAAGCTCAGCTGCCATGCGGAAGGCGCGCTGGCCGACGCTCAGCCGGCTGGCAAGGCGAAGGGTCCCGCTGTCCTTGTCGAAGCGGTGCAGCGTGCCATCCATGCGATCGGTGGTGAGGATCTCCACGCCGTGCTGGGTGGTGAGTCTGTCGTCCAGAGCCTGTTCGATGTCGCGGATGTGGAAGGGGACGACGTCGAGCTCCGCGGAGATCGCCTCTGCATGCTGATCTAACTCATCGAGATAATTCTGGCGGGCATAGAAGAAATCCCGAACCTCATCGTGCGGCATGGACAGCGCCTGGTTGCCGTCGGAGCGGCGGGTATCGGTGGCGAGGGAAAGCTTGTCGCGGATATTGCGGTAGCGGCGGTGAATGTCGACGAGCGTGCGCGCAACGGTGGGGTGGTTGTAAACCAGTTCGGACAATTCCTGTAATTCCACGGGGGAGGGGCAGATTTCTTGGTCCTGGACGACATCTTGAATCTCGGCGAGTAGCCGCGAGTCATCGTCACGGGAAAAGAAAGTGGCATCCACACCAAATGCTTCAGTAATCCTAAGCAAGACCGGAACGGTGAGGGGGCGTACGTCATGTTCAATCTGATTAACGTAACTAGCGGAAAGCCCCAGCGTAGCGGCGAGGGAGGCTTGGCTGAGATCACGTTCGCGGCGCAGCTGGCGCAGGCGCGAACCTACGTATGTCTTGCTCATGTGAGCTAGGTTACCTAGTGCCTTTCGGTCATAACAATAGTTTTGCAAGGAATGTGTGAAGCATTTTAACTTCGCTGCGAAGTGGGGGTGTTAGCGGGGCGTGAAGGGGCGGTGAGGGGTGTGTACCAAGCGAAAGTTTGACACCTAAAGGGGTAGGGTCGTCACTCGAGTCACACCCTGTGACAAAAGTCTCAACCGCGAAATGTTTTCGCAAGGTTAATATTGCGTAAAGCGAAGTGATCAAGGTAGACCGGCATAAGTCGGGGGACACTTAAGGCAACCCTTGCCTTAACTCATTTCTGTCAGGGGCCTGTAGGTGGGGGAGGGGGCGTTAAAAGCAAAGGGATAAGTAGTGGTCAGCGCGCAGTCCTGCGTAAGGTAAGGGCGACAATGGAGGTGTCATGTCTGTAAAAAATCCTGACCGTGAAGCCCTTGCTCACGGCCGCATTACTAATGAAACGATTCGTCCTAAGCCAGGAATTCCGTCCTGGGCTTTGAAACTGACGATGGCAATTACCGGTCTGTTCTTCGCGCTGTTCGTTGTAGGACACATGGCCGGCAACTTGAAGCTCTACCTGCCGGCCCACAACGGCGAGGAAGCCATCGATGCCTACGGCGCATTCCTGCGCAGCATGGGTGATCCGCTGATTCCGAGCGGGCACCTTCTGTGGATCATCCGCATCGTCTTGCTGGCGTGCGTGATCGCCCACATTTACGGCGCCTTTGCGCTGACCGCTCGCTCCAAGGCATCCCGCGGTAAGTTCAAGCGCACCAACCTGATGGGCGGCATGGATTCCTTCGCAACGAAGACCATGCTGGTGACCGGCGTCGTGCTGCTCCTGTTCATCGTCTTCCACATCTTGGACCTGACGATGGGTGTTCAGCCGATCGCTCCGGAGGCTTTCGCTCATGGCGAAGTGAAGGCCAACATGATCGCTACCTTCTCCCGCTGGCCGGTGACCATCATTTACATCGTTGCCATGCTCTGCCTCTTCCTGCACCTGACCCACGGCATCCGCCTTGCGGCTTCCGACCTGGGCATTACCGGTGCTAAGTGGCGCGAGGTCTTTGTCATCCTGGCGTACATCGTCCCGGCCGTCGTGTGCCTGGCAAACATCGTTATGCCGTTGTCCGTCGCCCTGGGCTGGGTCAGCTAAAGGAGTTTTGAACCCATGACTAACGCGAATACTGAACTCAAGCGCGAGCACCCGAACTTCTCGCACCCGCAGTCCATCGTCCCGGGTGTCAAGCCGGGCCGCATCCTGGAGTCCCACGAGCCGCACGGCGTCCCGATGAAGGACATGTGGAGCTACCAGAAGGACCACATGGAGCTGGTCTCCCCGCTGAACCGCCGCAAGTTCGAAATCATCGTCGTCGGTACCGGCCTGGCTGCTGGTTCCGCTGCGGCTGCCCTCGGCGAGTTGGGATACAAGGTGAAGGTCTTCACCTACCACGATTCCCCGCGTCGCGCGCACTCCATTGCTGCGCAGGGTGGTGTGAACTCTTCCCGCCACAAGAAGGTGGATAACGACTCCGCCTACCGCCACACCAAGGACACCGTCAAGGGCGGCGACTACCGCTGCCGCGAGTCCGACTGCTGGCGCCTGGCTTATGAGTCCATCCGCGTCATCGACCACATGAACGCCATCGGCGCTCCGTTCGCTCGCGAGTACGGCGGCACCCTGGCTACCCGTTCCTTCGGTGGCGTGCAGGTCTCCCGCACCTACTACACCCGTGGTCAAACAGGCCAGCAGCTGCAGCTGTCCACCACTTCTGCGCTGTACCGCCAGATTGGCCTGGGCAACGTGGAGCTCTTCGCTCACCACGATATGCAGGACGTCATCACCTACAACGACAACGGCACCAAGCGTGCCGGCGGCATTGTGACCCGTAACCTCATCACCGGCGAGCTCAAGGCCTTCACCGGCCACGCAGTCATCCTCGGTACCGGCGGTTACGGCAACGTCTACCACATGTCCACGCTGGCTAAGAACTCCAACGCTGGCGCCATGATGCGTGCGTACGAGGCTGGTGCTTACCTGGCTTCCCCGGCATTCATCCAGTTCCACCCGACCGGCCTGCCGGTCAATTCCGAGTGGCAGTCCAAGACCATCCTCATGTCTGAGTCGCTGCGTAACGACGGCCGCATCTGGTCTCCGATCAAGGAGGGCGATGACCGTCCTGCTAACGAGATTCCGGAAGAGGAGCGCGACTACTTCCTAGAGCGCCGCTACCCGGCCTTCGGTAACCTCGTCCCGCGTGACGTGGCTTCCCGCGCCATCTCCCAGCAGATCAACAAGGGTCTGGGCGTTGGTCCGCTGCACAACTCCGTGTACCTGGACTTCCGCGACGCCATCGAGCGCCTGGGCAAGGACAAGATCCGCGAGCGCTACTCCAACCTCATCGAAATGTACGAAGAGGCCATCGGTGAGTCCGCTTATGAGACCCCGATGCGTATCGCTCCGACCTGTCACTTCACCATGGGTGGCCTGTGGACGGACTTCAACGAGATGACCGCCATCGACGGCCTCTTCGCCGCCGGTGAGTGCTCCTGGACCTACCACGGTGCGAACCGCCTGGGTGCTAACTCCCTGCTGTCCGCTTCCGTTGATGGCTGGTTCACCCTGCCGTTCACTATCCCGAACTACCTGGCTCACCACCTGGGTGAGGCCAAGCTGGCCGAGGATTCCGCCGAGGCTAACGACGCCGTTGCTCGCGCACAGGCTCGCATCGACCGCCTCATGTCCATCCAGGGCGAGGATCCGCACGGCCCGGCGTACTACCACCGCCAGCTGGGTGACATCCTCTACTGGGGCTGTGGTGTGTCCCGTAATGTCGAGGACCTCAAGGTTGCCATCGAGAAGGTCCGCGCACTGCGCAAGGACTTCTGGGCTAACGTCCGCATCACTGGTGACGCTAACGACATGAACCAGGTCCTCGAGTATGGTCTGCGCGTTGCTGACTACATCGACCTGGGTGAGCTCATGTGTATTGACGCCCTTGACCGCGACGAGTCCTGTGGTGCTCACTTCCGCGAGGACCACCTCTCCGAGGACGGCGAGGCCGAGCGCGATGACGAGAACTGGTGCTTCGTTTCCGCATGGGAGCCGGGCGCTGCTGAGGGCGAGTTCATCCGCCACGCTGAGCCGCTGTACTTTGATTCGATCCCGCTGATGACAAGGAACTACAAGTAATGAAACTGACACTTGAGATCTGGCGTCAAGCCGGACCGACGCAAGAAGGCAAGTTCGAAACCGTGCAGGTTGACGACGCCGCCGAGCAGATGTCCATTCTGGAGCTGCTCGACCACGTCAACGACGGCCTCATTGAGGCCGGCACCGAGCCGTTCGCATTCGCTTCCGACTGCCGTGAGGGCATCTGTGGTACCTGTGGCCTCCTGGTCAACGGTCGCCCGCATGGCCCGGGTCAGAACACCCCGGCCTGCCAGCAGCGCCTGTTCCAGTTCAAGGATGGCGACACCATCAAGCTGGAGCCTTTCCGCTCCGCTGCCTACCCGGTCATCAAGGACATGATCGTGGACCGCGCCAAGCTGGACCACGTCATGGAGCAGGGCGGCTACGTGTCCATGGATGCGGGTACCGCTCCGGACGCTGACACCCTGCACGTCAACCACGAGACCTCCGAGTACGCCCTGGATCACGCTGCCTGCATCGGCTGCGGTGCCTGCGTGGCATCCTGCCCGAACGGTGCTGCTCACCTGTTCACCGGCGCCAAGCTGGTTCACCTCTCCCTCATGCCGCTGGGCAAGGAAGAGCGTGGACGCCGCGCACGCAACATGGTGGACGATCTGGAGCAGAACTTCGGCCACTGCTCGCTCTACGGCGAGTGCGCCGACGTCTGCCCGGCTGGTGTGCCGCTGACCGCGGTTTCCGCGGTTACCCGCGAACGTGCACGTGCTGCTTTCCGCGGCAAGGACGACTAAGCTATAGTCATTCACAGGATTAACAGGAACGAGAGAAAGTTTCAGCCATGAGCGACCTCAACCCGGCAGTTGCTGATCACCACAGCGAGACCTACCCGGAGTTCTCCGGTAAGATTCAGGACTCCTACATCGAGGGATATGACCCCGTTTCTTACAGTGCACCGCACTCTTCTTTGCTGCGCACCTCCACCTGGGTGGGCATGGGCTTGGTTCTCTCGATCCTGCCGGCGCTGGGCATCCTGATCTGGGGCTTCGGCACCAAGCTGTACCCGCAGGGCACCGCCGGTGCTGACTACCAGATCAACCTGATTGTGGGCGCCATCGCCAGCGTCGTCGTAGCCATCCTGGCTATCGTCTCCGTCAAGTATGGCCGCCGCTACTACCGCCAGTACCGCAAGGAAACCGGCCGCATCAACTAGGCACCTCCTAGGCCGTTGAACGCCTAAGTTTCTGTACTGACACCACCACAACCCCCACCTCCAAACACACATGGGAGACCATGTGAGGAGGCGGGGGTTGTTGGCGTTTGGGGTGGGTGCTGGGCGGGCGGAGAGGGGGAGCGGGCGCTTGGCGACGCCCCTACGGTGCCATACGCGTGAATGGCGCCGCAGGGAGCGACGCGAACACTAACCTGACTTGGCTCAAATTAGTGCCGAAGGGTT
>NZ_KV813946.1:0-17195 GCF_001813755.1 Corynebacterium sp. HMSC074H12 | reverse complement strand
GGGTGGTGATGGTGTTGACGAGGGTTTGGATTTCCGGGGGTAGTGGTACTGCGGCGTGGATGGTTTCGCCGCCAACGACGAGTTGAAAGCTGCGGTATTTCTTGAGTGTTCTCACCAGGCGTTTGATGGATTGACCACTGCGGGTCTCCATCAGGTGGGCCACGGCTAGGGCTGCGATGACGATGTTGAGGTGTGCTGTGATCGAGTCTTGTTTCCTGGCGTAGATTGGGCGTGCTTTCAGGTCTGATTTCGACATCCGAAACGACTTTTCAATGTTGAATAGCCTGCGGTAATGCCCGATAACCTCACTAGCGGGAAGAGTAGTCAGGTCGGTTTCATAGCCTTTAATTCCGGCTAGGGCTCGGTGCTTGGCAGCAAGAGCGTAGTTGACCTTCTTGTTCGGGGCGGAAAGATCGATATAGCGGTTGCGCTTGATTGCGATATCGCCGTCAACAGCGCGTTTGGCTTTCGCTATTTGCTTGCCGATTCCGCGCAGGCTGCGTCTAGCCCGAACATGGGAGTGCTGGAAGTGAGTCCTACAGCGGTGTCACAACCGGATGCAAGTGGGGGCGGCTGAAGAACTACGGCGAGAAACTCGTCGAGAACATCGTCCAAGCAGTCGCTCGTGACCTACTCGTCCACGCCATGACACTCGACGCAGACGGGTACGAATGCGACTACTACCGCAAAGATTAGACGCGCCAGAGAGGCAACTCGCCCCAGCTGTCAGGTGCTCCTGTGCGAGAAAACGGCACGATGGGATTGTGCGGGTAGGTGTGGAACAGCTTCGGTAGCCGGTCGGCTGGAGACAATTCCAGTTGGCGCTGCAAGTATTGGATAAGGGAGAGCTGCCCGAACACGCGATTCATTCCTTCAGCTACCGGAGCCAGCCTGACGTCATTGTTCAGTTTCGGTTTGATGTCGTAAACACGGTTGAACATCCTTGCATGATGAGCTGCGTAATTACGCAGAATATTCAAGGATTTCAGCCATGATTCAAGCTGAGGACCAGTTAGGCCGCAGGGCTCGGCAATCCGTTTGCGCACGATATTGGGCGACATGCCGTACAGGTACGACAGCATCCCCCAATCCATGATTTCGACAGCCGCCCAGATGGGTAGAGTCCCGCCATATTTGGATTTGTGGTGGGCGACGAAGTCCTCCTTCGACGCTTTCAATGCCGACTGGTACTTTCTCAGCCACACCTCGTGCACGCTACGCCCGTCTTTGTTTCGCTGCCGTGCCCGGGCGCTCAAACGCTGGGGATCCAAATAGATCAGCGGGTCAAGGCGACCCAGCTCGTGACCGAGCTTGGTTCGAATAGCCAACTCCACGCGATCAAGCTCGATGAACACGCTGTGGCGCAATTGTTCGTCAAACCCATAGAGGGCTACCACCAGGTCAAACGATGCTCCCTCAACGAATTCATCTCGGGCAGTGCCGTCGTCTTGGGAGAAACGGCGCATCGGGTACCAGTATCCGGACAAGCGGTAGTAGTTCAATTGAGCCAGCAGCGTCTCAGCATGCTTGGGATCATCCACTCGCATCCCACGCTGACGAAGCAATTCGACCTGTTCACCGTAGGTCTTGAACTGCTTCACCTGCTCCACGCACACCCCTGTTTGATACAAAAACGAAGACCGGCCCTGGACTCCCATTGAGGCGGGCAGCGGAACCGGTCATGTTGACTACGAGGTTACCTGGTTGATGACGCCGAGGCAAGAGCACGGGACATGGAGCCATCGGTACGATCCGAACCATCACCTCGGGCGGACAGGTCCTGTTCTGCGGCTGGGACGTGGCGACCGCCCTCGGCTACGCCAACACGAAAGATGCCCTGGCGCGTCATTGCAGGGGGTCGTTAATCACTACCCCCTTGAAACGGCTGGTGGCATCCAGCAGGTCAGGTTTACCAGCGAAGGTGTCCTATTACGACGTGGTGCTGGCGTCGCCGTCGCTGATCACCACCACCGAGATCGCCAAGGACTACGGCCTGTCGGCGAAGAAGCTCAACCAGATTCTGCGCGGGGAGCAGGTGCAGTTTCACCAGCCCGGGCGTTGGTTCCTCTACGCCAAGTTTACTGAGAAGGGTTACACCCAGTCCAAGACGTACGAGTACGACGAGGGCAAGACCTGCACCCACATGTACTGGACGCAGAAAGGCCGCCTGTTCATCTATGACCTGTTGAAGAACATCCGTGGCCTGCTGCCGGTGGTCGAGCGTGAAGGCGAGGACGCCAGATGACCACCACTGCGCTTCTTGATATCGGAATACCGAAGAAGAACGTCGAAGGATACCCTGACCCGACCTGCTACCGGGCCCTGAAAGCGATTCAGCGCGCCGAGATCGACTGGGCTCACCAGATGGACATCCCGAACCACCACCAGATCACCGACCAAGCCGGGCTGGAGCAGGTGGCCAGGTTGGATCACGTCGCCGCAACCTACACCAACGACCGGCGCTCGTCTGCGAGCTTCATTTCCTCGGACTGTGTCGTGATGGACATCGACAACGACCACACCGAGGAATCATCCAACTGGGTGACACTGGAGAAGCTCGCCGAGTTGATAGCGGGTGTGGTGTTCATGACCGCCACTTCCCGTAACCACCAGAAGGCGAAAGGCGTGCTGGCGGCTAGGTTCGGTTTCTTTGATCAGCAGGCGTTGGATGCCGGACGGTTCATCTACGGAACCACAAACGGGCCCTCGGCAGGCTGGCGTTCATAAAGCTAGGAGTCGATCTTAGTGTTGGTGGCAATCGAATGTGTCCGGTACGCCCACTAATGTTGATTAATGGATTCACTATTCCCCATCATTACGCAGACCCAAGGAGAACCAACCCATGACGCACCGCGCAGACGCAGGGCTTGAGCCGGCTCGGGAAACGTCGGCGGCGCAGACGTCGTTTGTGCCGCAGCCAGGAAACCAGGAGGCGCGCCGGGCGGACCTGCGCCGCTGGAAGGCGATTGCGCTGTCCTTCCTGATTGGTGCGGCGGTGATCTTTTTGGGGTGCTCGTGGTGGCAGGCGTCGGCAAGCGGGGCTCCCGTCTGGGTGGGCTACGTGCGCGCGGCAGCGGAGGCAGGAATGGTCGGTGGACTGGCGGACTGGTTCGCGGTGACCGCGCTGTTCCGCCGCCCCATGGGGCTGCCCATCCCGCACACCGCGCTCATCCCCAACAACAAGGACCGCGTGGGTGATGCGCTCAAGGACTTCGTGGAGGAGAACTTCCTCACCGCGGATGCACTCAGCGCCAAGGTGCGGGAGGCGGAGATACCGCTGTGGCTGGCGCGCCAGGGCGTGGAGCCTGGGCGGGCGGAGGAGGTCTCCGCGTGGATTGGTGAGCGCGCAGCCAGCGTGGTCGCAGACCTAGACCCGGCGGAGGCAGAGCAGTTCATCCGCACCCAAGTCATGGACCGTCTGGCAGAGCCGGAGTGGGGCCCGCCGCTGGGGCGCCTGCTGGAGGGCTATATCGCGGAAGGCAAGGCGCGGCCGCTGGAAGATGACCTCATTGAGTGGGCGCACGGCAAGATCCTCGGCATGGAATCCACGGTGGTCACCGCCATTGATGAGCGCATGCCCGGCTGGGCGCCGCGCTTTGCCCGCGAGATGGTGGGGGAGAAGGTCTACGCCGAGCTTGTGGAATTCGCCGATGAGGTCCGCCGCAACGGCAACCACGAAGCCCGCCTGGCCATTCGCCGCAACCTGTCCAAGCTGGCTTCGGACCTGCAGTGGGATGAGGACATGCGCGGGCGCATCGAAGGCATCAAGCAGGAGATGCTGGCCTCCGATCAGGCGCAGAAGGCGCCGGCGGCGATGTGGGCGACGGTCTCCTCCACGCTCATTGAACAGCTCACCGACCCAGAGTCCTTCCTGCGCCAGAAGATCACCGCCAAGGTGAAGGAATTGGCGCACCGCCTGCTGGAGGATTCCGAGTTCCTGGCCCAGGCCAACGAGCTGGTGGACAAGGCCGCGCGCTACGCGGTGGAGAAATTCGCCCCGGAGATCATCGCGATTATTCCGGAGACCATTAAGCGCTGGGATGCGCAGGAGGCTTCCGAGAATATCGAGCTCATGGTGGGCAAGGACCTGCAGTTCATTCGCCTGAACGGCACGGTCGTGGGTGCACTGGCTGGGTTGGTTATCTACACTGTTAATCATCTGCTTTTTGGCGTCTAACAAGGAGTGACGACCATGTCCGTATTTGACTCAATCAAGAATGCCGGTTCCTCTGCTTTTGATGTGGCCAAGGATTTTGGTGGCCGTTTCAAGGAGGAGCGCCAGAACCAAGCCCAGAGCGCGCAGGCGGATCGCATTGCCCGCGCCGCCGATGAGGCGGGCATGGGTGATGGCACCGCGAAGGAAGAGTCCTTCTTTGACCGCGTGACCTCCACGGCCAAGAACATTGGGGAGTCTGTGTCCTCCGCAGCGCGCGAGACCCGCAACTCGGAGTCTTTTGAAAAGGCCCGTGAGGATTTCACCACGGCCTTCAACGAGACCCGTGAGGGTGTGCAGGGCGCTATCAACAACGCCAAGGAGCAGCGCGCGGAGGGCAAGCATGCCCAGCAGCCGCAAGAGCCGCAGAGCCCGCGCAACCCCTACGCACAGAAGCCGAATGACGATGTCATTGACGGCGAAGTAGTTGACGAAAACTAGTTAGTCTTTCTTGATGCACACTTTTCTTAACATTATTGCGTCGATACCGCACTACATTTTCATCGCGGTATCTCTCTTCGCCCTCTTTGGTGCCGTCCTAGCGGCGATGACGCGGGAGGATGCCTTCCGCGCCGGTGACCGCCAGAACAAGTGGGTATGGGTCGGCCTGCTCTTCGGCTCCGCCCTGTTGATGAACCTGCCGCTGCCTTTTGTCAGCTGGATTGGTGCCATCATCACCGGCGTGTATTGGTTTGACGTGCGCCCGCAGCTCAAGGCCATCATCAACGGCGATTATTCCTACTAATGCTGAATCTGCTTGAGGCCTCCGTGGAGGAGGTGCGAACCCAGTCGGCGGGGCAACAGCGAGTGCTGGTCTCCCCGCACCACGTGCTTGCCGCTGAGGGCGCCGAGCACGTTATTGCTGTTGCCGGTTATCCCACCGGCCGCCACCACTCCTTGGTGAAGGCGGCGGAGGCGCGGCTGGCCGTGCAATCAGGTGCCGCCGAGGTGTGGGTTGCGGTGGATGCGCTGCTCGGGGATGCCACCTCGCTCCTCTCCGAGCTCGTCACTCTCCGCGAGGCCTGCCCGCTGCCCGTGCGCTTGGGGCTCATTCTTCCTGAGCGTCCGGCTCTGCCGTTGCCGGAGTATGCGCGTGCTGCCGAGCAAGCGGGCTATCAGTGCCTCATTGAAACGGGCTCCGTCGTTTCAGACGACGAAGCCCTGGATACGCAGCTCTCCATAGAGAGCCTTTAATTCTTAATTAGCCGGTGCCTGCTGTGCTGGCGCGGTGGCGGAATCGAGTTCGCTCATTGGAACGTCGTGGCCAATGAGGGTGAGCGTCAGTTCCCCAGCCCCAACATCCACGGACTCGAAGGTCAGCTGCTGGCCCGCGAGCTGTTCCTCCATGCCTTCGGCCAAGGCATTCGAGATCGCGGAGGTGGCCTGCTCCGGAAGATCGAAGCCGAAGAGCGATGCTTCCTTCGCATCGATGGCGAGCTTGCCGTCGCGAGCCTCCGGCTTGAGTGACAGCGTGGCCAGGCCACCGGCAAATTCCACTTCGAGGTCATCCTCGGCATCGTTGGCGGTAATCGCGGTGACTACCAGGTTGCCCAAGGCGTCATAGCCAGACTGCTCAGCAATGGCCTTTTGGAAGCTGGCGAGCAGGAACTGATCCGGCACCGTCGTCGAAGCCCGCAGCGTGCCCGCGACCGGCTCCTTGGACAGCGTCATGTCTTCGACGTGGACATCAGCGGCCGGTTGGCCGGTGATGGTGGTGCCCTCAATCTTCAGCGTGGACGGGGTCTTCATATCCATCTGCGGAATCTTGCCGTTGAGCAAACCAAAGACCATGGGGCTAGCGCCAAAGCTCACCTCCGGTTCCTCGGAGGTCTCCACGCCTTGTTCCTTCGCGGACTGGGCGAATTCGCTCTTCATCTGCGAGCCCAAAAACCAGCGCAGGCCGAGCTCCGCTACCAAGATGATGAGCAGGAGTGCCACGAGCACGCCGATGAAGATTTTCCAGGCCGTCGAGGCGGGAGATTTAGAAGAAGCCATGACTACTAGTGTGGCGCACTGGATTAAAGTTGGCCAACTACCAGGTCCCAATCCACTGTGAGAACGTTGTCCCGCAGGCGGCGGTTCACCGGGTGGATGGGGACTGTCTGCCGGAGTTCTTCGCGCGCCATGCGCCAGCGCACCCGCGGGCCATAAGGAGACCAGCCGGCGGCGCGGTCCCAGGCGGCGTCGGCTGCCTGCAAGAGCTCGTGGATCGGCTCACCCGGCACATTGCGGTGGATGAGGATTTTGGGAAGGCGCTCCGCGATATCGCTAGGGCGCTCAACGTCGAAGGGATCCCAAGCGAGGGTTAGGGTACGTGGACCGGAGACGTCGAGAAGCACCCAGGCCGATCTGCGCCCCAGCTCGTCGCAGGTTCCCTCCACGAAGAAGCCGCCGGGAGCAAGACGGGAGGTCACCGTGTTCCAGGCTTTCTCCACCTGGTCGACGTCGTACTGGCGCAGCACGTTGAAGGCTCGCACCAGCTGCGGGCGGTAGCCGGCAAGCTCGAAGCCGCCCAACTCGAATGTGACGCCATCGCGCGGCGGCAGGACGCGCTCGGGGGAAATCTCTAGGCCCGTTACCCGGGTATTCGGGTTAACGCTGCGCAGCCAGCCGGCCCACTCCACGGTGGTGGTGTGGGAAGCGCCGTAGCCGACGTCGAGAGCGAGCGGCTCCGGAGTGGAGCGCAGTAGCGAGGAGATCTCCGGGTGCGCCACCATCCACCGATCACAGCGGCGCAGGCGGTTGGGGTTGGTGGTGCCGCGGGTAACAACGCCAAAAGGCCGACCAGCGCTTTCCTGAGCCTTCAGGTTATGCGCGTGATCGGCCATGGCAACAACTGTGGTGTAGGGAGTTGTTTAGAGGTTGTTGGAGATCCACTCTTCGGTGAGCTTGCCCTCGTTGGTGTAGAGCTCCTGCAGAGCTTCAGCGACCTTCGGCTCGATGGCAGCGCCCATCATCGGGATGTTGACGGAAACCTCGGTGACGTAATCCAGAACGGTGGTCTCATCCTGGGCCTTGTAGGTGATGTCACCCTTGAAGTCGACCGGGGTGCCCTTGACGTCAGCGGTGAAGGAGACGGAAATCTGATCGTCGACCAACTCGCCGATGGTCACGGTGCGCTTTTCCTTCAGGTCCTGGGAGACCATGGCGCGAACGGCCTCCGGAAGGAGGGAGGTCGGAAGAATTTCGTAGAGCACAGCGGTGTTGCCGGTGAACTCGTGCACGGTACCCGGTTCCGGGGACAGCTTGGCCACGATGAAGTCCCAGTACTCCTGAGTGGTCAGTGCCTTGTGCACCTTATCGATGGGCTGGTTGATGATAACGGTGTTTTCGCTACGGGTTGACATGAGTTACAGACTACCTTGGTAGACGTGCTAGATAAATTCCTGACCCTCGCTGACATTGACGGAGTCACGCTGGATTCCGAGACCACCTTCGCCGATCTCACGACGCTGCGCATCGGTGGTGCACCGCTGGTGACGGTGCGCTGCGCCAGCGCTGAGGCGGCGGTTGCGGCCTTGGCCGCGCTTGACGACGCCTCCCAGGACTACCTCGTCGTCGGCGGCGGCTCCAACCTTGTGGTGGCGGAAGGCCAGTTGGATGTCGTGGTCGTGGTGCTCGACTTCGAAGACATCGACGTGACCGTGGCCAACGGCCTCGTGCGCGCCGATGCGGGCGCGGTATGGGATGACGTCGTGGCCCTGACCGTGGAGTGCGGTCTGGGCGGCATCGAATGCCTTTCCGGCATCCCGGGCAATGCGGGTGCCGTACCGGTGCAGAATGTCGGCGCCTATGGCGCGGAGACCTCCGACGTCCTCACGCAGGTCTACCTCTATGAGCGCGCTACGCGGACCGCAACGTGGGTGCCGGCCGCAGACCTGGAGTTGGCCTATCGCTACTCCAACCTGAAATTCACCGGGCGCGGCGTGGTGCTGGCTATTGAGCTGCAGCTGACCACCGATGGGCTGTCCACACCCCTGCGCTTTGGCCAGCTCACCCAGAACCCAGGTGAGCGCCGCCCAGTCGCGGAAGTCCGTGAGGAAGTGCTGAAGCTGCGTCGCGGCAAGGGCATGGTGCTCGACCCAGAAGACCACGACACCTGGTCAGCCGGTTCCTTCTTTACCAACCCCATCGTGGAACCGCAGCTTGCCGATTCCATCCAGGAAGCCGTCCGCGCCGCCCGCGGCGACGAGGATGCGGACCGCATGCCGCGCCACGTGGTGGGTGGGACCACCACGTCGAGAGAAAGAGGAGAAGATAAGGAAAAACTCTCCGCTGCGTGGCTCATCGAGCGCGCCGGCTTTGCAAAGGGCTACCCGGGTGAAGAATCGGGTGCGAAGGCAACCTTGTCCACCAAGCACACCCTGGCGCTGACCAACCGCGGTGAGGCCACTGCAGACGACATCGTTGCGCTGGCCCGCGAGATTCGCGCCGGGGTTCAGAAGGCCTTCGGTGTGACGCTGGAGCCGGAGCCCATCTGGCTAGGGGTAGAAATATAAGTGCGCAATATTTAAAATAGCGTTGAATTGCTAGCTCGCCGCCGCAAACACTAGGCGCCCAGAAAGGACCTCGCATGTACATCCCCAAAGACGTACTCTTTGCCATCCTCCTCTTTGTTTCGGCCCTTCTCTGCGCGGTGGCGATGCTGTTGGTCCCAGGCCTGTTCGCGGAGTTCAGCGCAGCGCGCTGCACCTTAATGGCGAGCGTCTTGGGGATCGGCGTCGCCGGGCTGTTTTTCTCCCGCATCCAGATCCGACGCCTCGAGCACTAGCGGTTAGGGCTCCATTGCCCCAAGCTTTCACCGCCGCTTAGGTCATGACGTTGAGCCACTCATCCTTGGCCGCGAGGAAATCGCGTGCGGCCTCCTGTGCGCCCTCGAGTGAGTGGTGGGCGCCCCAGCCGCACTGTACCTCGTTGGCGGCGGGAACCTCGGTGGCGTTGAGGATGTCATTGAGTGCGCCCTCGACGGCGCGGAGCAGCTCGTCCTGCTCCATGCCGTTGGTGATGGCGTAGAAGCCGGTGCGGCAGCCCATCGGGGCAAAACCGATGAGCTTGTTGGTGTAGTTGCGCATGAAGTTGGCCATCATGTGCTCCACCGAGTGGATTGCCTCGGTGCCGAGGTGCTCCTTGTTGGGCTGGCAGAAGCGCAGGTCATACTTGATAATCTCGACTCCGCCGCCCAGGTCGGTGCGGTCGGCGACGCGGATATAGGGGGCGTCGACAAGCCGGTGGTCGAGCTCGAAGGACTTTACGTTGATCTTGTTCTCGGTGTTCTTCTCAGTCATGCTTTCCCAGTGTAACCACGGCTTAGCCTGTGGCCCGAGTGTCCTTCCCCTGAATGCGGGCTGTGCCGCATACGCTGGTCAGATATGAGCGAAGAGGAGATTGGCGGCAACGCTATTCCGGCCGAAGAGCCAGAGACCATCGTGCCGTTTAAGAGCTCGACCATCCTTGAGGTCCAGGGCCACGATGAGGAACGCGACCCTTTCTCCAGGGACAACCGGCTCCGCAAGGAGAGCTGGGGGCTGATCATCCGCCGCACGTGGAATGACTTTTTCCACGATGCCTTCATGGACCGTGCCGCCGGGATGACCTACTTCACGCTCATGGCTTTTGCGCCCACGGTGCTGGCCGCCTACTCCATTGCCACGCTCATCTTCTCCTCCCGCCAAGCGGAAGTGGAGCAGCTGACCTCAGAGCTCATCGAACAGTACGTCCCTGGCTCGCTTTCTGAGCAAGCCCATACGGTCGTCGGCACGATCATCGGCTCTAGCGCGCAGGGCACGTTGGCACTGATCATTTCCCTGGCCATTTCGCTGTTTTCAGCGTCGGCGTATGTGCGGGCCTTCTCGCGCACTGCCAATACCGTGTACGGCCGGGTGGAAGGCCGCGGGATCATCCGCACGTGGGCGCTGATGTGGGGGCTGACAGCAGTCATCGTGGTGGGCGCGGTCATCGTGCTTTTTGCCAACTTGCTGCGTGATGCTGTTCTTAACGAAGGGTTGATTCCGCTCGCGCGCAACGTAGGGCTAGAAGATACCGCCACGTACTTGGTAAGAATCTTCCTTCCGGTGTGGAACTGGCTGCGCTTTCCCGTCACTGTGATCGTGGTGCTCACGCTCATTGCAGTGCTCTATCACTTCGGCCCCAACGTGCGGCCTGGGCGCTTTAGGTGGATTACTTATGGTTCGGTGGTGGCGCTCGTGGGCACAGTAGTGTCCTGGGGGCTGGTGGGCCTCTACCTGAAGTACCTCGCTGCGGCCAGCGCCTATGGTGCGCTAAGCACCGTCATGGCGGTGTTCATGGCTATGTGGTTGATGAACACCGTGCTCATCGTCGGCATCAAGATTGATGCTGAGGTGTTGCGTGCCAAGGAACTGCAGCTGGGGCTACACTCCGAGCGTTTTATCCAAGCCCCGCCGCGCTCTGATAACTCCTCCCAAGCCCAGGCCCGCGCCCAAGAGAGCCTAGAGCAGAGGGCGCGTGAGATTTCAGACAACGCGCGGCAGGCACAGGACGAGACGGCAGGGATGTAGCCCTACTTCAAAGCGAGGTGGAAGGGAATCTCGGTGCCCGGCACGACGATGCCGAACGTGCCGTCTTCCGCGCCGTTCTCCGGCACGCTGACAGCCACTCGGCCGGTACGTTTCTCTTGCGGCTGGAAGGGAGTGTCTACGTCGATAAACCCATTGACATCCCACATGAGGGGCTGCCCATTCGATTCCTCGCCCGGGCCGAAGTAAAGGAACGCCATTTCCGAGCCGGCGTCGGTCTCGTTGCCCACGTACGTCAAGGTCAAATCAAAGACCAGGTATTTCTTCCCCTCGTCCGGCTGCTTGTAGGAAGGGTCCGCGGCCATGACTTCGTCCGTGCCATCGAAGTTGAGGTTGCTGACATCCACGTGCCATTCCGGCCCTTCCAGCGTCGTGTTGAGCGGTAGCGGGTTAGAACGCGAACCGGGCGTGCCTTCTTCAATGACTTGGTTTCCGTTCTCATCAGGAACGCTTTCGTAGTATTCCGTCGCTGTTGGGGTGGGAGAGCCCGTGCTGTCCAGCGTCTCCTCCTCATCCCAGGGGCGCACCGTCGTGCCCACGATAGAACTTGATATTTCGGGTGTTTGCGTAGTGTCCGGAAGCGACCCGATGAATTTTGCGGCCATGAAGAAGAAAAAGACTACCGAGGCGATCAAGCTGCCCACCACAGTGATGATCAGGGCGACTGCTCCCCACACAGTTGACTGGTTGCTGAGGAAAAGTGAGACCGCGCCGGCAATAAGCGCTGCGAGGAGAAGGATCCAGCCTGCGGCGTAGATGCCGGGGATGCAGGCGATGATTGTGCCGAGAACGGCGAGAACCGTGGCGATGATTCCAACGACGGACTTTTTCTTTGGTGGCTCTGGCTGGGGTTGGGCAGCCCCGTAACCGCCGCCAGGATTGTTATGGGGAGTGCCTAAGGGTGGGAAAGGCTGGTTGGCGTAGGGGTTCTGCTGCGGTCCCCCGTGCTGGTGCGGTCTCTGCTGACCGGGGCCTGGGGGTGGAGTGTGCGGCGGATACGGAGGTTGGGTCATGAGTAGCTTCTTTCAGGAGAGCGTCAGATGAGTCCCGATAATAATCGCCGCATGGCTACTGCACCTGGGAAAGCAGCTAGCCGGGGAGCGCTCCTAACTGCCCGGCACACTGTTACTGCGCAGATTCTTCCGAAACCTGGCGGTGGCCCGCGGCCTTTTCTTGCCCGCGCTTATTAATCAGTGCTGAGACTAGGAATCCAAACCCCATAACCGTCGTGGCCCTGGTTGACCACTCGTAATCAGCGATGAGCCAACCGGCAAGGGAAATGACGCTGAGTGAGCCGACAGCTGTTATGAGGAATTTTTCAATATCCATGCTTCGTCCTCTGGTTCGTGGAAGTCTCGCAATTAAGTAAGCGGTGCCTTATGCGAAAAGCTATCACGAGGCGAAGGGCGCAGGCAGAAAAGAAGCCGAGGAGGCCCGCTTCTGAGCGGACGTCCTCGGCTTGTTCTTAGGGCTTGCTGTTAGGGGCTAGCGCCTTAGGCGGAGGGGTAGGTGCCGTCCTCGGTGAGGCGCGCGGAGTCGTCGAGAAGCATGGCAATCTCGGCGGCCTTGGCGTCCTGTGCCGGGAGGCGGCGGCCCTCGATGACCTCAAACAGCGGGGCGCGGCCCAGCATTCCGGCCTCGAAGTGTGCACGGCCAGTACGCAGGCGCTGCTCGGCGTGCTCACGCCACTGGGCGGCGGCGTCCGCCCCGCGCTGCTGGGACACGGCCTGCTCGAACACGCCGGGGTGGGCGTAGACGATGAGCGCGCCGACGTGGCCGAAGCCGAGCGAGGTCAGCGCCGCGGCCTTCACGCTGTGGCCCGCAGAGCCGAGGTCCAGCGGGGAGCGCAGCCACACCAGGTTCGGCGCCTTCGGGGCGATAAGCGGGTCGACGCAGTCCAGGGACACGTTCGCCGGGATGCGGTGCGTGCGGAAGACGTCGATGATGCCGCCGGTTTGGAAGAGCGCGGCACCCGCTTTGGAGTGGCCGGTGAGTGTCTTCTGGGAGATGACAAACATCGGCTGATCCTCATCGCGGCCAATCGCTGGCCACAGCAGGGAGTGCAGCTCGGACTCGTTCGGGTCGTTGGCGCGGGAGATGAAGCGCTCGTCGATGCCGCCGGCGACCACGACGTCGGCCTTGCCCAGTGCACTCTTGCTGCATAACCCAGATAAAGATCCAGCCCACTCTCGACTAGGGCGAGGCGGGCTGAACGATTAAACGAAGCTTGTCACGGCGCACGACACCCCGCCAGACGGACGAACAAATGAGCAGGCAGTGAATGCGGTTGAATGGACGGTGTCAAGTTTTCGTGGCTGGGTGAATTTCCTTGCATCATCAATCGCATGTAGAAATCGCGTAGATCGTGTAGGCTCACACGCAGCACTAACAGCCCGAAAGAAGAAGAACAAGAAAGCATAAAGGAGGCGAACCGCGATGATGACCCATAACAATCAGCCGCTAGGACGCCTCTTTAAGCAACTCTTCTAACAGGCTGACTTGACCATTTCCCGGGAAAGCGGCCCTGCTTATCCCGGACGTTGGTGCCAGCCGCGCGACCCGCGCGCACAACTTATAAGTCAGCCGCCCAAGCAGGCCCTTTCTCACGAACTGCGTTACGCAAACGCAGAGAAAGGCTCTCTTATGCGCCTGCACAACTTCGCCTCCATTGTTGAAGACAAGACGGTGGCGCAGGCACAACTCGTCGCTGACCTGCCCTTCGTCTACCCACATGTGGCGCTCATGCCTGATGCCCACTTTGGCAAGGGCTCCTCGGTCGGCACTGTCTTCGGCACGCTGCGCGCCGTCATCCCGGCGGCCGTCGGCGTGGATATCGGCTGCGGCATGATTGCCGTGCGCACGGGGCTCACCCACGCGGACATCCAGGACTTCGCTCTCGAGGACCTGCGCACCGCGGTCGAAGACTCCATTCCGCTCTCGCCCGGAAACTACAACGGTTGGATCATGGACCCGCGCACCGAGGCCCGCACGCGCGAGCTCTCGCAGCTGGCCCAGGACACTGGCGTGGATCTCGGCCACTCCAAAAACTGGCGTCAGCAGCTGGGCAGCTTGGGCGGCGGTAACCACTTCATTGAGCTCTGCCTCGACGAAGAGGACCGCGTCTGGCTGTTCCTGCATTCTGGCTCGCGCGGCGTGGGCAACAAGATCGCACAGAAGCACATCAAGGCCGCGCAGCGTCACTGCGAGAAGCACTGGATCCAGCTCGCGGACAAGGACCTGGCCTACCTCGTCGAGGGCACGGAAGAGTTCGACTCCTACATTGCGGATCTCCACTGGGCACAGCACTTTGCGCTGCTCAACCGCGATGAGATGATGGACCGTTTCCTCGACTGCGTCGCCACCTGGGCCGGCGCAGACCGGGAGACCCTCGAGCTCGAGCGCATCAACTGCCACCACAACTACACCCAACGTGAGAGCCACTACGGCAAAAATGTGTGGCTCACGCGTAAGGGCGCCATCAAGGCGGACGAAGGCGACCGCGGCCTCATCCCCGGCTCGATGGGCACCACTAGCTACGTCGTGGAAGGCAAGGGCTACCCGCCGGGCCTCAAGTCTGCGCCGCACGGCGCGGGTCGCGTCATGTCGCGCACCCAGGCCAAGGCCCGCTTCACCGAGGCGGATCTTGCCGCACGCATGGAAGGCATCGTCTATCGTCCCGGCGCCGAGTTCGTCGATGAGATTCCGGACGCCTACAAGGACATCGACCGCGTGATGGCTGATGCCGCCCAGCTCGTTGAGGTCAAGCACACCCTGCGCCAGATCCTCAACGTCAAGGGCACCTAACCTGCGTCATGATGAGACCGTCACTTTTAGTGACGGTCTCTTTTGAGCTTTCCGATGCCCCCTCCTGCAGCGTCGCATCAGCACGACGCTTTGCCTTATGTAAGGAAACGAAGTAGGTGACCACTATTGATTACTGCTTATTTATTGCGAAGGGCTGGAACTGCTCGGTTGGTCGGAGGTGAAAGCCGAGTATTAAACTGCGTCGAAGCGAGTTGGCGTTCAGCATCGTCGACCAACATGAAAACATCGTCAGCGAAGTAACCGAGAAGCCCGCCCGCACCGATGACTTTCTTACGCAGAATGCCAGCCTCGGTGAGTGAATCGAGCGCGTCTCGGGCCGTGCTTGTCGATGAAATCCCCAGCTCGGACTTCACAATGGGCACCGTGACCAAAGGCATGGCAGGAAGCTTCTTGAGCAGTTGGAACTCCGTCGAATTCGATTTCAATGCGCGCTTGCTTCCTTGCGCAGTGCGGTGGTGATTGACCTTGTCCATCCATTCTGCTTCTAGGGCGGCGACGCTATCCGCAAGTTCAGCTGCTTTGGTGGTGGCGACTTGTGCAGCCTCGACGAAGAAAGAGATCCATGCCAGCACGTCACCCTCGCGGAATTTCGTGAGTCCGTCGACGTAACGGTCACCGAGCGTTGCCAGCACCATACTGACAGGGAGAACCGCAGCATCGGTGAGCCCTCTGCGCTGCAAAAGTGCGTGAATCATGGCTCGTCCCACGCGCCCATTCCCATCCGGGAATGGGTGGATGGTCTCGAACTGTGCATGAACGAGCGCTGCTTGAACGAGCGCGGCGTGGTCTGCCCCGTTGAAGTATTCAATGAGATCATCGAGGAGTTCTGGGACTTGCACGGGAGGCGGGGGAACAAAAGCTGCATCGATGGGGTGATAGTCAGACCCGCCAATCCAGTTTTGAGTAGTACGTACTCCTTGTAAAGGCTTTTCTGCAACGAGCGCTGTCTGCATTGCAACAATGTCATCCAGGACTAGCTCGTCTTTGTAAGCCAAGTCTGCATTGATGGTGTCGAGGATGGCGACATTGCGGGCGACAGCTGTTGCGGATTCTTTGAAACCCCGAATTCCGGAATCTGATTCACGCGCGAGGATCGCCATGGCCACTTTGTCGGAGTTAGGAGCGATTCCCTCGATCCGGGAGGAAGCGACGGCCTCAGAACGGAGCAGGAGTCGCGCAACGCCTTCAAGGGAATGGGTATTGTCTCTCATCCCAAGATTGTGAATCTCCCGCTCGATGCGAACGATACGTCGCGAGAGCTCGGACGGAAGCTTCAACGACATGCCTGCAAGTGGATCGGGAACGAAAGCGTGATACTTACCTCCTTGTTTGGCGCGTCGAGAAAGACCGCTGCCATCAGCGGGGATCCATTCCAATTCGACTGTTTTTGCCACAGCTGACTCCTCTCATGCGCTTGGGGCATTGGGGATAAGGTTTATCTCGGTAGATTGATGTCCTAGTTTACCGGGATAGCTGTTATCCCGGTGGACTGCGAGCACAAAAGATTAACGGAGCTCCAGTAACCGGTAAGATGCTTCAATGTTGTGCAGACGAGGCAGAAGCCGGATATAACCTCGAAGTCTTGCGTAAGCGGGGACGATTGATTGCTAAAGAATATTCTTCTTTGCGGTCGGCAGGAGAACTGGAACAGGAGAGTTCCGAGAAGCTGAAGTGATGCTGATATGAAGGCAGCGGAATTTGAGGCCGGAGAGACGAAGCCGGCATTACACCAAGTGAGCCTTGTTATGATTATCGAAGGTTTGTCTGTGGCGGCCCCTTGATCGTGGTCTTGCCCGGTTGAGCTGTAGATTTTCGTGAATTGATAAAGGGAATAGAGGCGTCACAATGGCAAAGTTGAACCTGCGCGCAGTCGAGGAACGAACGTCGAAACTAGGTGGCCGTGCCGAATATGATCGCGAGTTCTTGTTCAATTTGCTCGAAGCCTATGGTCGCGCTAAATCTTCAATTACGCGACTGCGGTCGGGAAACCTCGATGTGGCGCAGGATCCTTCGCGAGAAGTAGCGCAGAAGAACGTTGTTTACTTCCATGAATCAGAGTCGGGACAGGCTTTCGATGATTTTGTTCGGTTGTCGACTGCGGCTCACGTCATACCTCGATGCGCAAGGTCGCAGAAGAACTCGGGATAAATCGCTCGACTTTGGGATACTGGTACAAGCAATTCGGCACCAACGTGCCTAAGGATGATGATGCATCGTCACCCGTAGAAAAGCTTGCTGATGCGGAAAGAATTCGCCAGTTAGAACGCGAAAACAAAAGGCTTCGTGAAGAGCGCGATATTCTGCGCAAGGCTGCGAAGTATTTTGCGGAAGAGACGACCTAGTGATCCGCTTCCAGTTCGCCTGTGACAATCTCGCCGACTACTCGGTCAAGCGGATGTGCACAGTCCTGGGCCTAAATCGGTCTTCGTACTACAAATGGAAGAAATCGGCTCCGCGGCGCCGTGCGCGCCTTGTAGATGACGCTGTGATGGCCGCGGAGATCCAGGCCATTTTCGATGCTGAAAACGGCGTGTGGGGCGCTCGTCGCATCACTGCCGAACTCAACGATCTGAGGTTACCCTCGTTTAGTGGACACCCTATTT
>NZ_KV813945.1:0-389 GCF_001813755.1 Corynebacterium sp. HMSC074H12 | reverse complement strand
GATACCCGGCCTAAAGATACCTACCGGTTTTCTTCTAACGGCACCTCAGCGTGGTTGGAACTGCAGGTTGGGGAAGACACCGGCATTAAACTCGATGCCTTCATCCACCAGACCGCAACCAAGGAAGACATCACTGTCGCTGAGGCAGTCATCAAACTGCTTTCCGGTGAAATACAGCCACCAGCTACCGTGGTGCTCCACACCTACCAGGCCTGCGATATTGAGGATGCACCGACCTTTATTGAAGGCTTCGGCTGGCGAGCTGAGCCCATGCCACATGACAAGATGCGGGATTTAACCGAAGAGATAAAAGAGGCCGATGGCTACCAGCCAGGAATCATCATGCGCAAACTTGTCGAAGGACGCGACGGTACCTGCCGGGTCGGCGG